>NZ_AOHM01000020.1:0-161010 GCF_000510895.2 Pseudomonas sp. FH1 | reverse complement strand
ATGGCTCAGCAGTCGAAAAATAGCGGCCTACTTCAGACCATCCCTAGGCTCGAACACTCCAGACTGTACGATTGTTGAGTCACTGTTCGAACCCGCTGCTGGGGCTCGCTCTGGTTGCTGCTCCTAGACGAGTCAAGAGCATAGGGGGAGCAAGCTGCCATCGAAACCGAATAGCGCGATAGTCTCGACAGGGTGTTTCGAGCGTCCGTCTACACCAAGCGGGCTGGTGCAAGATGTGTTGGGCAGACGCTTGCAGGAGAGACGTCTAAAACGATGAGGCTAGGCCTAGACTTGCCATTCGACACCCGCATCCTGGCCAACCAAGATTGGCTAGCCAGGCATCGACTCAGTTAGATCGATACAGGAGCGGGGATATGAGGATGTGGGTCATAGCCCACAACCTCAAAGTCTTCAAATTTGTAGTCGTAGATGCTCTCTGGCTTACGCTTGAACACCAATTTTGGAAGAGGGCGCGGATCACGAGTCAGTTGCAGCTTAACTTGCTCAATATGGTTCAAGTAAATATGCGCATCACCCATGGTAACTACAACTTCGCCAACTCCCAAATCGCACTGCTGTGCGAGCATATGAGTTAGAAAACTAACTCCAGCCAAATTGTAGGGATTGCCAAGCAATAGGTCACTAGACCGAATATATAAGTGCGCGGACAACTTATTATTTGCCACATAGAATTGATAGAGCAGATGGCACGGTGGCAAAGCCATCTTCCCGTTCCGGGCATTCTCCTGAGGGCTCACAGACTCATCGGGAAGGTACTCGACGTTCCATCCGTGGAAGAGGATGCGACGGCTGTTCGGGTTCGTCTTGAGCGTGTTGATGACGTAGTCAATCTGATTGATGGTCTTGCCGTCCTGGGTAGGCCAGGCCGTCCACTGCTTGCCGTAGATCGGGCCGAGGTCACCGTCTTCAGTTGCCCACTCATCCCAGATGCTGACACCATGCTCCTTCAGCCATTTGGTATTCGTGTCACCATTCAGGAACCAGATCATCTCGTTGATGATGCTCTTGAAATGCAGCTTCTTGGTGGTGAGGAGCGGGAAGCCATCCTCCAGGTTGTGGCGGAATTGGCGACCAAAGACACTCAGCGTGCCGGTGCCGGTGCGATCGCCTTTCTCGACGCCATTCTCTAGCACGTCGGCCAGCAAATCGTGGTACATCTTCATTTCGGTTCCTCAAGGTTCGCGCTGACCAAATCCAGCGCGTCACGTAATTTCAGAATTTCGGCATCTTGCTCTTTGATCTTCCGGCGCAGCTCATCTGCGACCTGATTGAAATAGTCCCTAGACTCGCGGACAGTGTCCAATCTCTTCTTGAACGTGGCACAAGAGTTCTCAGATTCCTGATACCTATTGAACCAATAAAGCACTTCCAATCGACTCTTTTCAAGGCGTTGCATCAGAATCGTCTTAGGATCCTGCTTCTTCTCAGCCTTGACCCTCTGAGCAAGCACTGCAATGCGACGGTTGTCCTTGATCGCCTCAAGCCGCTGCGCCGGGAAGTCACGTTGCCGGATAGTGTTGCGATGAATGCCTGTGATGCGGCTCAGCTCCGCCATCGTCGGCTTCAGTTTCGGATCAGAGGCAATCTGCATAAGCCCCTGAGCCAGCAGCTCAGTGTTCCGGTCGTAGTCGAGCTTATTCTTGGCATCAAAGGCCTGGACTGTCATACCTCAACCTCCTCACCCAGATGTTCCAACACACCCTTGGCTTCCTCCATCGCCGCTCGCAATTCCTCCTCCGCGCCTGCTGAGTTCGGAGAGCTCAAGGCCAAGCTGTTCTGCACATAGATCTCCCGCCATTTAGGGGCATGAGCCTTTGTGACAACGGCGTTTTTGCACCGATTCGGATTGCAACGCAGCGATCCGATGCAGGGAAGAGACTCGTCAAATAGCTCGCGCTGACCGCCATAGCAGAAGCCTTGTCCCACATTGATGATCGCCATGCGCTTCTTGGCCATCTGGGCGATGATTTGCTCTTTGGTGTAGCCAGCCGCCATGTACCCGCTGAACACCTTCTTCATCCGCGCCTTGTGGCTCTCTGCATTGGGGCCGGCGTAGTTACCGTCAGGATCGCAGTAGCTCAGGATGTACTCCTCCTCCGCCATTTGTGTCGGCGCCTTACTAGAAGAACGCCCACCCTTGGACAAGATCTCAGCGATTGCTCCGTACCCAAGCGTCACCGCACTGAACGCCTTGTTCTGGCCAGCACTACCGATGAGGTCACCGAAATGCTTCAGCTGGTGAGAGATAAACGGAAGACCAAGCTCTGCCCTGGCCATCTGATAGGCCAGGGTGTGCCGCAACGTGTAAGGTGAGAACTCCAGGCTCTCGAACTCCTCGTCCGTCAGAATCTCCTCAAAAAACGTGCTGAACTGGCGAGTGATGCCGACGGAGGACATCGAGTTCGGTTCAGCCTCCTGATCGACGGTGTCCACACTGGAGAACAGGTAAGGGTTTTGCTTCACCTTAGCGATGAAGCAAGCAGCACGAATCGCGTCACGCACGATCGGAATCGCGATCCATTTGTCGTCGAACAGCTTGGCCAAGCCTTGGCGATGTTTGATCACGTTGCTGATCAGCAACCAGTAATCGCTCTCCTCCTCCATGCACGACTCAACCAGGATCTCTGAAAGCTCTGAAGGCCGCATGCCGGTGTACTGCGCCACAAGATAGCAGGCACTGTACGAGACGAAATTGATGTACCGACGAAACTCATCGTCCAATCTCGCACTGGTGAGCTTGACCAGGGTTTCAGGTGCCTTGAAATCATGCTGACCGATTTGCGACAGGTACTCAGGTCGAACCTCATCCAATGCTTCAGCCATCGCGTCGGACTCGTAGCCTTTCCTGCGGAGCCGCAGAGCCACGTAGAGATCGAAGTTATACCGCGACAGCTCCTGGGCCCTTGCCAACGAATAGCCACTGGCATTTTGGCGGGTCAGGGCAACCAGATCATCTACAGGCTCCCCTAGAGTGCTTAGGAAATCGACGACTGCGAACGACGCCTCGCGGGAAGCCTTCTCGAACACATCGTTCGGCAGAATACGGTATGTGCGCTCGGAATCAGGGACGTGCTTGAGTACCTTGGCCCAGGCCAGCGACTCCAGCTGAACGTACGGCAGTGGCTCTTCGAAAATCTGCTCCTCGAAAAATGGCGACCTGACCAAGGTAAAGAACTTCTTGAGATCAGGGCCAAAGGCGTAGGGATGAATGAGCGCTGCCTCCCGGTACATACCCGTGTCAAAGTACGTCAGACCATGGTGTGCAACCTCGAAGAACTCATCCGTCATCAGCTGACGCGCCTGCCCCGACATCGTATCCAGGAAGCTCAATCCAGCCTTCATGCATGAAATGGCGGTGTTGGCCTTGATGTTCCTTGGCGAGGCAAACGATCGGGTTGCCGCCGGCATCTTCAGCCAGCAATACAGGGCCACCTTGACCTCCAAGACCGCCGACTGATTGAGCAATGGATACGATTCAAAATTGAGCCGTAGCTTGGCTCCTTGGACGTTCCTGGCTGCGTTCGGATGATCGTCATTGAAGTCCCATACGGCGTCGCCCAAGACGGACGTCTTACTGACAGGCAACGCCATAAGCGCCTGGTACCAAGAGAGTGCTTCCAGCGACACAGGAGTCGGATCGGCGATGTTTCTGCGCAACTCAAGCAGCAGGGTGTGAGCAGCTGTACGCCACTGTTTGTACGCAGCGAGTTCAGGGATCAGAGCATGGTTCACAGCGTTACCCCCTCGGTCAAAATACTGACCTGCAGGTTTTCAGAGAGGCGCTCAGCCTTGGTCAACTCTTCTACGGAAAAGTCCGATGTCTCAGGATCTAGAAGGTTGTTCAGCACATCAAGGTTGTCCAGGATGACGGCTCCGTAAGGCGTATCGAGCACCCGGTTGACCTCAATCATTCTTTGGTAGTCGCGCCGCATGGCGAAGAGCTCCGGCAGGTGCGATACCGTGATGATGCTGTTGCTGCATGAAAGGCACTTGTTAAACAGCGTGCAGGGCTTGCTGGGGTCGTAGCTTGCCAAAGCCTTGATGAATGCTGGTGGATCAAAGACGTTCATGCAGGTCGCCAGGCCAGAACGCAGCGGCATAGCTTCAGGCGCGGACTCGATAGTCGTGGTCGGGATGAGCTTCGGGGCCTCCTCCAGCGTGTCTTGCTGCATTTCATGGAGAACCTTGTTCAGCATCCGGCGCGCCATGGGGTTGAAATCCATCTGATCCAGATAGGCCATGGTGGTGCTGAGGCTCTTATGTCCCAGGAGCACCTGAATCTCACGCGGAGAGACGCCGCGCTCGATCAGCTCGCTCACGAAACTTGGTCGGAAACGTGACGGTGATAGTTTGAGAGGATTGCCATCTTCGTCAAGCAGCCCGTGATCCTGAGAGAACTTATCCAGGGTCTTATTGAGCTGGTTGCCACCAGAGTTCTCAAAGGAATCTACAACACCGTATTTCCTGGGAGAGCTTGAACGGTAGATGAAGAGCTTGTTCTGAGCCTCGACAGGCGCATTCAAGCGGATCTCACGGGTCAGATGCTTCACATCGTCAAAGATTTTCTTGACCACACGGCCTTGAGACGTCGTCAGCCAAGAAATTTCCGCATGGAAAATATCGAGATGAAGCATCTTCGCGCCTTCAGAACGCTCTTTCCAATACAGCAAGCAAGGCCGATCGGTTAAGTCATGGCGTTCAATGAAATCATCCAGCTCCAGTCCAAGCAAAGAGTCAGCGTTCATGCCGGTGACCTGGGCAAGCCGAGCGATGTATGGCGCAATGACTCGACCATCGATCTGATACTGCACGCCCCAGCTTTTATAAACCTCGAAGATAGAAATTGACGAAGTCGAAATAATCGACATAAACGCCCGTTGATAGGGGTCGTTTTTATCTACGGATTCGAAGCTCAGGGGCTTGCAGTCGAGTTTGTTCTCAAAAATCCACCGCGCATTATCGAGAGTGTTAAAGCCTCGGCGTACTTTTCCGTCAGGGTTCAGCGGATTTTCCCCTACCTGGCTTGGAACGTAAGGCTGGGCCAAGCGATTGGTTTCCTCAATCTCTTGCTCAATGACTTTCGAGATTCGGTTTCGCACAGCCTGGGGATAAGGCTTGTACTGGTCAGTCTCACGTTCAGTATCAAACCCTGCAGCACCGACGAAACTGGTCAGCCCCAGGCCCTCAATCTGGATAGCGCGTGCCATCATTTTCCGAGCAGAGCTCATAAGGGTACTGCTGTGGCTGGTCGACAGTGAACGCTCAAGGATCTTGTCCTGGAGATATCCCCTGAGCTTAGGAAGGGAGTACGGCGTTACCAGCTCCCGGATATCCTCCTGGCCTGTGTAGTTGGCCTCCATGAGATAGGCTCGGAAGTATTTAAAAGCCTCGATGAAGTTGTTTTGACCAGACGTACTACTGCTCTTCATTGATGAAGCGCTGAATAGGTGCAGCAAGTGCTGGAAGGGATGCTCCGCTTCCGGGCTTGCGAGGTCAGACAGGCGATGGATGTGGACTGAGCGCAAAGCGCTGAAGACGTCTCGCAAAGATTTAGTGGGTTTGCTCTCTGTTTTCGAGGCAACCCGTTGCTCAACAGTTTGGTAGCTGGAATCAAGTACGCCGAGCTTTCGGAGGTCATCGACGATCTCCTCGAATGTCATCCTCACGAGTTCATATCTCGTCCTCGCGCCATTGAAGCCTGATAACTCAGGAATCTCGCTCAAGAAGCCTCGATCCTTGATGCTATTGCCAAACACCGGGATGGCCAACTTCTCCTCCATAGGCATGCCTTCATACCAAGCAAGCAACCTACGGCGCCAATCGCAAGCGTTCGACGAGTGACCTGGGACAATGATGCCTTCGGAGCGCATCGCATCGAAGATCGGCTCAAAGTATGAAGTGCGCTTAGAGATCGCCATTGGGCTGAGGTTGGTCTGTTCAATGACGTAGTTAGGGGCTACGGCCAAGTCCTCCCCCCTACTGAGGCATACCCTAAGCAACGATTCACGATCATCAGTGACGCGGGCCACAAACGATTCAATGACAGCATCTACCTGAGCGCTAGTCAGCCGACTCATTTCATATCTCCCGCATCAATTTTCAGGCGCGTCTGTTGGGAAAGCTCGGCCATCTCGCCTGCTTTCGTCTTGGTTTCAGTTCCGGGGCGTACGAGCTTCTGGTAGAGGTCGTATGGGATCTGGGTATAGGTTTCCGACGTGCTGAGGCGCGAGTGACCCAGCGTCTTTTGCACGGTCACTAGCCGGTCAAGGTAATCACTACCAATGTCTGGCGTCCTCAACAGGGCATAGGCGTTCCCGTGCCTCAACTTGTGGGGAGAGATCATCCTGTCGATTTTCAGCAGGTTCAGCGCTCGCTCGGATGTGCGCTCCAAGAGCTTGGAGATCGAGCGAGGGGTGTACTCACCCCCCTCCGCATTCAGGAAAGCAGGGGTGTTCTCAGCCCCCTTGAATTGACGCTTAGTCATTTTGTACAGCGGCGAAGCATGGTACTTCTTGATGCGCAGCAGCGTGGCGCGGCTGACCAACGTCTGACGGGGTTTGAAGGAGTCCGCAGGGCCTTTGCTTCCATCAATATGCAGCGGGCAGTAGTCCGCGTTCACCGGTTCTGAGACACCAGGCGAGATGAACAACGTGTCCTGGAATTGAAGGGCATCATCGATGGCTTTGAGGGTCACTCGCGGGACTTCTGAGCGGCGCACGCCTGCGTCGTACATGAACTGGAGCAAGCAACGCTCACGCTCACTCTGCGTGGCCAGGATGAGTTCTCTGAGATTATTCAGGGAACAGGCTACCACCAAGTTCTTGTTAGGACGGGGAGATAGGTACCCGGCAGTGTAAGGGTTAGGCGCGGTACGAGGCGCGGGTACGTCGTCCACTCCCCGGCATAGAGAATCGTTGAAAAACGCCATCAAAGACGAATCCCGGTTGCGCACCGTCGTCTTGGAAAGACCTTCTGCCTCGCGTAGGTGAGCGAAGTACTCCTCGATCACGTGGGTACGGATTTCCAAGAACGCTGAGTCACGCTCGCAATCACGGAACTCACGGCGGTTCATCAGGTACTCGCAGGTGTACCCGAGGTTGCGACCATAGGTGATGGCCGTCTGCTGGGATATATCGGCTTCCCGGAGCGCGTGGGATAGGTAGCCCGAAATCAAAGGCATTAGGCGCTCATCATCATCAAAGACGGCTGTCCCTATGACGTTCACGGCTTCCTGAATTGGGGATTCTTCAGATGGGTCGTCCCGCCTGGTTGGGGACTCTCTGAAATCTAGGGGGGTGCCCCTAACTGCGATGACCTTCACTGCTTCCGTTCTCCTCAAAGCGGCCCGTACTATACACAATGTGCATTTCGTACCGGGGCACAATAAATGAGCTTGGAAGTAAAGCCTTACTACGCAGCCATTGCGTACTGTGCAGGTTCTTCGAGGGGGTATAATAGGAACACGTCGGAGCTGCGGATATACAACTGCATCGACAGGTGACCGTCGTGCACAAACGCCTGGTACAGCAGGTGGCACGGCGGCAGGGCTTGCTTGCCGTTGCGTGCGTTTTCCTGCGGGCTCTGGGTCTCGTCGGGCAGGTACTCGACGTTCCAGCCGTGGAACAGGATGCGCCGGCTGTTGGGGTTGGTCTTCAGCGTGTGGACCATGTAGTCGATCTGGTTGATCGTGCCACCGTCCTTGGTCGGCCAGGCGGTCCACTGTTCGCCGTACACCGGGCCCAGGTCACCGTCTTCGGTGGCCCATTCGTCCCAGATCTTTACGCCGTTTTCATTCAGCCACTTGATGTTAGTGTTGCCACTCAACATCCAGATCAGCTCGTTGGCGATGCTTTTGAAGTGAAGCTTCTTGGTGGTCAGCAGCGGAAAGCCGTCGGCCAAGTTATGCCGATACTGACGGGCAAACACGGCCTTGGTGCCGGTGCCGGTGCGATCGCCCTTGGTCAATCCATTGGTCACGACGTCGTTCAGTAGCTCGAGATATTGCTTCATTTTTTTACCCGTATCGTTGAAGCCGAGGCTGCGCAACCGCCTCGGCATTCGAATTTAAAGCGCGGTGTTCTTCAAAGGTTGCGGGCGATTGTACGCCCACCACAGCAAGCCCAGGCCACCGAGGATCATCGGCAGGCTGAGGATCTGACCCATGGTCACCCAACCGAACGCCAAGTAGCCCAGTTGCGCATCCGGCACGCGCACGAACTCGACGATGAAGCGGAAGATCCCGTAGAACAACGCGAACATGCCCGACACCGCCATGGTCGGGCGCGGTTTGCGCGAAAAGATGTACAGGATAAGGAACAGCGCCACGCCTTCCAACGCGAACTGGTAAAGCTGCGACGGATGGCGCGGCAGTTGCGCCGGGTCGCTGAACGGCGGGAACACCATGGCCCACGGCACGTCGGTCGGCTTGCCCCACAGTTCGGCGTTGATAAAGTTGCCGATGCGTCCGGCGCCCAGGCCAATGGGCACCATTGGCGCAACGAAGTCCATCAACTGGAAGAACGACTTGCCGTTGCGGCGACCGAACCACCACGCGGCGATCATCACGCCGATAAAGCCGCCGTGAAACGCCATGCCGCCCTTCCACACCTCGAAGATCAGCGTCGGGTTGGCGATGTACGCGGAGAGGTCATAGAACAGCACATACCCCAGGCGCCCGCCGACAATCACCCCCATCGACAGCCAGAAAATCAGGTCGGAGAGCTTCTCCTTGGTCCAGGTCGGGTCGAACCGGTTCAGGCGGCGGGAAGCCAGGAACCAGGCACCGCCGATGCCGATCAGGTACATCAACCCGTACCAGTGGATTTTCAGCGGACCGATGGCCAGGGCCACCGGGTCGATCTGCGGGTAAGGCAGCATTGCGACTCCTCGTTAATCATTCGTTATAGCGCCCGGACCATGCCGGGCCGCGATTAAGCCTGCATTACAACAAAAAGTTTAAGCCGACACAGAACAGCAGTCCGGCGAATAGCTGTTTCAGCAAACGCGGCGACAGCTTGTGCGCCAAGCGTGCGCCGAAGCGGGCAAACACCATGCTGGTCAGGGCAATGCCCAGCAGCGCCGGCAAATACACGAACCCTAGACTATGAGCGGGCAACAGCGGGTCATGCCAGCCCAGAATCATGAAACTTAATGCACTGGCCAGCGCAATCGGCAGGCCGCAGGCCGATGAAGTGGCCACTGCCTGTTGCATCGGCACACTGCGCCAAGTCAAAAACGGCACCGTCAGCGAACCGCCGCCAATCCCGAAAATCGCTGAGGCCCAGCCGATAAACGTACCGGCGACGGTCAGGCCAACCTTGCCCGGCACCGTTCGGCTGGCCTTGGGCTTGACGTCCAGTGCCAGTTGCACGGCCACCAGCAAGGCGAATACGCCGATGATCTTTTGCAGGTGCGGCCCGGAAATCGCCTCGGCGGTCAGTGCGCCAAAGCCTGCGCCGATCAGGATGCCCACGGTCATCCACACAAAGATCGGCCAACGCACCGCGCCCCGCCGGTGGTGCTCACGCACGGCATTCACCGAGGTAAAGATGATGGTCGCCAGCGAAGTGCCCACAGCCAGGTGGGTCAGCACCTGCGGATCGAAGCCCTGCAAGGTGAAGCTGAACACCAGCACCGGCACGATGATGATCCCGCCGCCCACGCCAAACAGCCCGGCGAGTACACCCGCACAGGCGCCGAGCAGCAAATACAGCAGAAATTCCATGGGAGCCCCCGAACCAAGTCCGGCATGTTAACGGATGGAAGGCATGCGACCCAACTGGATACGATGGAACGCCTCGGCTTGAGTGGGTAGAGTGGCTAAAAACACAAAAGGGATCGCCTGATGTGCCTGATTGTTTTCGCCTGGCGGCCGGGCCACGCCCAGCCGCTGATCGTCGCGGCCAACCGCGATGAGTTCTACGCCCGCCCCAGCCTGCCGCTGGCCCAGTGGCTGGATGCGCCCGAGGTCTACGCCGGCCGCGATCAGGAGGCAGGCGGCACCTGGTTGGGAGTGAATGCCGATGGCCGCTTTGCCGCCCTGACCAATATCCGTGACCCGCATCAACCACCGGCGCGCAAATCCCGTGGCGAGTTGGTGGCGCGTTTTCTCAACGGTTCGCTGCCGATTGAACAGTATTTGGCCGACGTTAACGGCCGTTCGATTGAATATGCCGGGTTTAACCTGCTGGTGGGCACGCGCGATGAGCTGTGGCATTACAACGCCAACCACACTGAGCCGACGCGATTGGAGGCTGGGGTGTATGGGTTGTCCAACGCCGGGCTGGATACGCCGTGGCCCAAGCTGCTCAAGGCCAAGGCGGCGTTGAGTGCGGTGCTGGATGATCCGCAGCCGGAGGCGTTGCTGGAGATATTGAGCGACCCGCAGACGGCGCCGTTTGCAGACCTGCCGGACACCGGCGTGGGGTTAGCGACGGAGAGTTTGTTATCGAGCGTGTTTATTGCCAGTCCAAGTTATGGGACGAGGGCGAGCACGGCATTGATTGTGAATGCCGACGGGACACGGCGGATGGTGGAGCGCAGTTTTGGGCCGCATGGTGGGCGCTTGGGTGAGGTCGAGCTCAATATCTAGTACGCCACAAAACCAATGTGGGAGCGGGCTTGCTCGCTCCCACATTTTGATCTTTGTCGGCTACAAGGTTTTCGCCGACGCCGGGTTGATCATCCGCGTCAGCCCCAGATTCTTCAGCGCCAACTGCAACGAGCTGTGGATAACTTGCGGGTTGTCGATGGTCATCAACTCCGCCAGCAGGTCCTTGGCCATGCTCAACTCCACCTGGCGCAACATCCACTTCACTTTCGGCAAGTTGGTGGCGTTCATCGACAGGCTGTCAAAACCCATCGCCATCAACAGCACTGCCGCCGCCGGGTCGCCGGCCATCTCACCGCAGATGCTCACCGGCTTGCCTTCGGCATGGGCGTCGCGCACTACGTGTTGCAGGGCTTGCAGCACCGCCGGGTGCAGGTAGTCGTAGAGGTCGGCCACCCGTGGGTTGTTACGGTCCACGGCCAGCAGGTATTGGGTCAGGTCGTTGGAACCCACCGAGAGGAAGTCCACCTGCCGCGCCAGTTCCTTGGCTTGGTACACCGCTGCAGGGATTTCGATCATCACGCCAATCGGCGGCATCGGTACGTCGGCGCCTTCGTCGCGTACTTCGCCCCAGGCGCGGTGAATCAGGTGCAGCGCCTCTTCCAGCTCATGGGTGCCGGAAATCATCGGCAGCAAGATGCGCAGGTTGTTCAGGCCTTCGCTGGCCTTGAGCATGGCGCGGGTTTGTACGAGGAAAATTTCAGGGTGGTCGAGGGTGACACGGATACCGCGCCAGCCGAGGAACGGGTTGTCCTCTTTGATCGGGAAATACGACAGTGACTTGTCGCCGCCGATATCCAGGCTGCGCATGGTCACCGGCAACGGGTGGAAGGCCTGCAGTTGCTCGCGATAAATCGCCAGCTGCTCCTTCTCGCTCGGAAAACGCTGGTTGATCATGAACGGCACTTCGGTGCGGTACAGCCCCACCCCTTCGGCGCCGCGCTGTTGCGCCCGGGCCACGTCGGCCAGCAGGCCGGTGTTGACCAGCAATGGCACACGGTGACCATCGGTGGTCACGCATGGCAACTCACGCAAGGAATCGAGGCCCAGCGCCAGTTGTTTCTCTTCTTCAACCACTTCGGCGTATTGCTTACGCAACACTTCGCTGGGGTTGGTGAACACTTCACCGCGATGGCCATCGACGATCATGCCGATGCCGTCGACCTTGGCGTACGGCAGATCGACCAGGCCCATCACCGTCGGGATGCCCATGGCACGCGCCAGAATTGCGACGTGGGAGTTACCCGAACCCAGTACCGAGACCAGGCCCACCAACTTGCCCTCTGGCACTTCGCCGAGCATGGTGGCGGTCAGCTCTTCACTGACCAGGATGGTGTTGTCGGGGTAGACCAGGTTGGTGGTGCGGTCTTCCTGCAGCTTGGCCAGCAGGCGGCGACCGAGGTCGCGCACATCCGAGGCCCGCTCACGCAGGTAGTCGTCGTCCATCATTTCAAAACGGTTGACGTGATCGGTGACCACTTGGCGCAGCGCACCCTGGGCCCACTGGCCGGTCTTGATCACGGTCTTGACTTCGTTACCCAGCGACGCGTCATCGAGCATCATCTGGTACACGTCGAACAGTGCGCGCTCTTCGGGGCGCAACTGAGTGGCCAGCTTGTTCGACAGGTTGCGCATGTCGGCGCGCACGCCTTCGAGGGCGGTCTTGAACAGTTTGATTTCAGCGTCGATGTCGCTGACGGTCTTGTCCGGCACCACATCCAGGTCTGCCGGCGGCAACATGACCACCGCCGTACCGACAGCCGCGCCCGGCGAACCTGGCACGCCGACGAACTTGGCTTCCTGGATGCCCTTGCCTTCACGCCCCAGGCCGCGAATCGAGCCGGTGGCTTCGGCGTGGGCGATTACGCCTGCGAGTTGCGCGCTCATGGTCACGAGGAAGGCTTCTTCACCTTCGTCGAACTGGCGGCGTTCTTTTTGCTGAATGACCAACACGCCGACGACACGGCGGTGGTGAATGATCGGTGCACCGAGGAACGAGGCGTAACGCTCTTCGCCGGTTTCGGCAAAGTAGCGATAACGCGGGTGATCGGCCGCGTTTTCAAGGTTCAGGGGTTCTTCACGCGTCCCCACCAGGCCCACCAGACCTTCATTGGGCGCCATGCTGACCTTGCCGATCGAGCGCTTGTTCAAGCCCTCGGTGGCCATCAGCACAAAACGGTTGGTCTCGGGGTCCAGCAGGTAAACCGAGCAGACCTGGCTGCCCATGGCTTCCTTGACGCGCAACACAATAATCCCCAACGCCGCCTTGAGATCCTTGGCGGAGTTAACTTCCTGGACGATCTTGCGCAGCGTATTGAGCATGGCTCGGGGTCGAACTCCGTCGTCAGTCGCGCGCTAAAAGGCGCGGGGCAAGCTCTTTGAGAGCGCGACGATAAACCTCGCGCTTGAATGTCACCACCTGGCCCAACGGATACCAATAGCTGACCCAGCGCCAACCATCGAACTCCGGTTTACCGGTCAAATCCATCCGCACCCGCTGCTCGTTGGAGATCAGGCGCAGGAGAAACCATTTCTGCTTCTGGCCGATGCACAGCGGTTGGCTGTGGGTACGCACCAGGCGTTGCGGCAAACGATAGCGCAACCAGCCACGGGTACAGGCCAGAATCTGTACATCTTCGCGCTCAAGGCCGACTTCTTCATTCAACTCACGGTACAAGGCGTCTTCAGGGGTTTCGTCGGGGTTGATTCCGCCTTGAGGAAACTGCCAGGCATCTTGGTTGATTCGGCGAGCCCATAGCACCTGTCCGGCATCATTCGTAAGAATAATCCCGACATTAGGACGGAAACCATCGGGGTCGATCACGGCAACAACCTCGCAAACGCATGTCGCCGCATTGTTCCACAAAGGTTGATGAAGCGGCAACGAGGCTTCTTACCTTATGTGCACTCTTGTGAAAAGACCGTATTCTGGACGCCTTTTTACAGACATTTCAGCGAGTAACTGCAATGCGCCTGGCTTTATTCGACTTGGACAACACCCTCCTCGGCGGTGACAGCGATCACGCCTGGGGCGATTACCTCTGTGAACGCGGGATTCTCGACCCGATCGCCTACAAGGCCCGCAACGACGAGTTCTACCAGGATTACCTGGCCGGCAAGCTCGACAACGCCGCCTACCTGAACTTCAGCCTGGAAATCCTCGGCCGTACCGAGATGGCTCAGTTAGACGAGTGGCACAACGACTTCATGCGCGACTGCATCGAACCGCTGATGCTGCCAAAAGCCGTGGAACTGCTGGCCAAGCACCGCGCCGCCGGTGACAAGCTGGTGATCATCACCGCCACCAACCGTTTCGTCACCGCGCCAATTGCCGCACGCCTGGGCGTGGAAACCTTGATCGCCACCGAGTGCGAGATGGAAAACGGCCGCTACACCGGGCGCAGCACTGATGTGCCGTGCTTTCGCGAGGGCAAGGTGACGCGCTTGAGCCGTTGGCTGGAAGAGACCGGGTATGGCCTGGAAGACAGCTACTTCTACAGTGACTCGATGAATGACTTGCCGCTGCTGGAGCAGGTGACTCATCCGGTGGCGGTGGATCCGGATCCGAATCTACGGGCTGAAGCCGAGAAGCGTGGCTGGCCGGTGATCACATTGCGAAGCTGATGATCAGTGGTGGTCAAGCCCTACATCGGCTTGGCCACCATCAGATAAAAAATCACCACAAACGCCAAAAACGCCGGCCACCCCAGGCCAAACCACCAGCGCATATAGGTCGCGGCCTTGATCGGCATCGCCGTGCCGTCCCGCAGCGCCTGCTCTGCCATCCTGCGCACACGAATCTGCAACCACACCACCGGCAGCCAGCAGATCCCCGCCAACACATACAAGCCGAACGTCCACTGCAACCAACTCTGCTGCAACGACCACCCTGCCAGGTGCATCAAGCCAATCCCGCTCAACGGCTGCAACACCGCCGTGGTCGCGGTAAACGCCCAGTCGGCGAACACCAGGTGCTTGAAGGTCGCGGCGATCACTTCCACATTGCCCGTGCGCCAGGCGCGCAGCGCATAGTAAGCCGAACCCGCGCCCAACCCGAACAGGACGGTCGACGACAGGATATGCAGGGTTTTCAGCAGCAGGTAAGCGCTCATCTAGACGGGCTTGGCACCCATCAACCCGGCAATTGCGACGAACCCCACCAGGCTGACCACCGCCAGCACCAGCGTGAAGTTCAGGCTACCGCCCTCGCCCTTGCGCAGCCGATTGAGGCGCGCCACCAGCCAGAACCAGGCCAGCGCCGCCACGGTGTAGAGGAGGCTGGAGCCCAGGATCCAGGTCTGCCCCAGCGGCCAGCCGATCAGGTGCACCAGCCACCAGCCGGTAAACGGCATGCTCACCACACACACGCCCATCAACAACCAGACGAACGCCCACGGGCGCTGCACGGTCACCGCCGGGCCCGCGCTGCGTTTGCGCCAAGCCAGTATCGCCAGGCCCAGGCCGCTCAGCAGCAGCAATACCGTGGCCGCGATGTGGATAACTTTCAGGGTGATCAGGGTTTCCATGTCTCTTATCTCTCAAAGGCCGCCCCCATCAGCGTAGTCGCTCAACCGAGGAACAGTTTGTAGGCCGGGTTATCGCTTTCATCCCAGTACGGGTAGCCAATGGCTTCCAGGGCCGCCGGTACCAGGTGACGCTCGTCCGCCGGCACTTGCAGGCCGGCGACCACACGGCCATCGGCTGCGCCGTGGTTGCGATAGTGGAACATCGAGATGTTCCAGCGCCCGCCCAATTTGTTAAGAAAGTTGAACAAGGCCCCCGGACGCTCCGGGAATTCGAAGCGAAACACCACTTCATTGCTGACGTGGGCCGCATGGCCACCGACCATATGGCGGATGTGCAGCTTGGCCAGTTCGTTCTCGGTCAGGTCCAGCACCGGGAAACCCTGGCTGGTGAGACTGGCGATCAGCGCGCTGCGCGGGTCGTTTTCCGGGTGGGTCTGCACGCCGACAAAGATGTGCGCCTCGCTGCCGGAGTGGAAGCGGTAGTTGAATTCGGTGATCTGGCGCTTGCCCACGGCCTCGCAGAACGCCTTGAAGCTGCCAGGTTTCTCGGGGATGGTCACGGCGATGATGGCTTCGCGGCCCTCACCCAACTCGGCGCGCTCGGCCACATGGCGCAGGCGGTCGAAGTTGACGTTGGCGCCAGAGTCGATGGCCACCAGGGTCTGCCCGGTGACGCCACGGGTCTCGACGTACTTCTTGATACCCGCCACACCCAATGCCCCTGCCGGCTCGGTGATGGAACGGGTGTCGTCGTAGATGTCCTTGATCGCCGCACAGATTTCATCGGTGCTCACGGTGATCACTTCGTCGACATAGTCTTTGCAGATATCAAACGTGTGCTGGCCGATCTGCGCCACCGCCACGCCATCGGCAAAGATACCGACAGTCGGCAACACCACGCGCTCGCCTGCCGCCAGGGCGGCTTGCAGGCAATTGGAGTCGTCCGGCTCGACGCCGATGATCTTGATGTCCGGGCGCAGGTACTTCACGTACGCCGCAATCCCGGCAATCAGCCCGCCGCCGCCCACCGGAACGAAAATCGCGTCCAGCGGCCCCGGATGCTGGCGCAGGATCTCCATCGCCACGGTGCCCTGCCCGGCAATGGTGTGCGGATCATCGTAGGGGTGAATGTAGACGTAGCCTTTTTCGTCGACCAGTTTCAGCGAGTAGGCCAGGGCTTCCGGGAAGGAATCACCATGCAGCACCACTTTGCCGCCACGGGAGCGCACACCTTCGACCTTGATCTCGGGAGTGGTCTTGGGCATCACGATGGTGGCCTTGACACCCAGCACCTTGGCCGCCAGGGCCAGGCCCTGGGCATGGTTGCCCGCAGACGCCGTGACCACGCCGCGTGCGCGCTCCTCAGCCGTCAGCTGGGTCAGCTTGTTGTACGCGCCGCGAATCTTGAACGAGAACACCGGCTGCAAGTCTTCACGCTTGAGCCAGACCTGGTTGCCCAGCCGCTCGGAGAGCTGGCGGGCGGTCTGTAACGGGGTTTCTACGGCAACGTCGTAAACGCGCGAGGTGAGGATCTTTTTGACGTACTGTTCAAGCATTGGCGGGCATCTACTTTCACGGTTTGGCAGGGCCAAGGAGTCTAACCCGGCTTTTGGCCGGGCGACCACACGAATCCAGAGGTTTTGTTGGGTTATACTCGCGCCCCTCGTTAACTCCCCGCCCGTTCCGGAGCCCGCATGACCCAGGATCAACTCAAACAGGCAGTGGCCCAGGCCGCTGTCGATTTAATCCTTCCTAAACTCGACGACAAGAGCATCGTCGGTGTCGGCACCGGCTCCACTGCCAACTGCTTCATCGACGCACTGGCCCAGCACAAAGGCGCGTTCGACGGCGCCGTGGCCAGCTCCGAAGCCACCGCCGCGCGCCTGAAAGGCCATGGCATCCCGGTGTACGAGCTCAACACCGTGAGCGACCTGGAGTTCTACGTCGACGGCGCCGATGAAAGCGACGAACACCTGAACCTGATCAAAGGCGGCGGCGCAGCCCTGACCCGCGAGAAAATCGTCGCGGCCGTGGCCAAGACCTTTATCTGCATCGCCGACGCCAGCAAGCTGGTGCCGGTACTCGGCGCGTTCCCGCTGCCGGTGGAAGTGATCCCGATGGCCCGCAGCCACGTGGCCCGCGAGCTGGTGAAACTGGGCGGCGACCCGGTGTACCGCGAAGGTGTGTTGACCGACAACGGCAACATCATCCTCGACGTGTTCAACATGCAGATCACTAATCCGGTGGAGCTGGAAACTCAGATCAACGCGATCGTCGGCGTGGTCACCAACGGCCTGTTCGCCGCGCGCCCAGCGGATGTGCTGTTGCTGGGCACCGCCGAAGGCGTGAAAACCCTCAAGGCTTCTTGAACACGTAAAACAGGTTCGGCTCGCTGGTGAGGTAGAGGTTACCGTCATCGTCCATCGCGATCCCTTCCGCCTGAGGCACCCGCTTTTTCAGGCCATGGCGCCCGTTCAGCAGTGACAGACTGCTCAGCGGGCGACCGTCGATATCCAGTTCCAGCACCAGGAACGACTCATCCGACAGCGCCAGCAGATGGCCGCTGCGCTCATCGTATTGCAGGCTCGACAGGTCACGCACAAACAACCCGGCATCACGCTTGGGGTTGTTGACCACGTGTACCGAGTAGGTTTTTTCCGGTTTGAAGTGGGGAAAGCCATGGATCTCGTAGATCAGCATCGGGTCGCGCTCCTTGGCCACGAACAGGCGCTTGCCCACCGAGTCATAGGCCAGGCCCTCAAAGCCCTTGTTGCCGCCAACATGCAGGCCCAAGGTCATCTGCTCCGCATCCGCGGCGTCGAGGAATTGGGTGTCGTCGTCCACATGCACCTTGATCAAGCGCTGCTGACGCTCATCGCTGATGACGTAGATGTTCTCGCTGATGTACTCCACAGCCTCGGCGTCGCCAAACCCGACCAAAGGAATGCGCCGCAGGATCTTGCCCTCCAGAGACAGCTCGATCAGTTCGGCGTTTTGATTGGTGACGGTAAACAGGCTTTTACGGATGGGGTCGTAGGTGAGGGCCGACACATCGTCATTGAGCCCCTCGATGACCCGGGCTTCCACGGCGACCTGATAATCCGCCAGACCGATGGAGCGTTCGTCCGCCGGCTGACGCCACACTTGCCAGTTGAACCAGGCGCGCTCGAACAGCCGAAAGTGCTGCGCAACGACCCCGGCGCCGATCAGGACGATCAGCGCAAGCATAAAGAGCATAGGTTTGGGGCGGGCTAGTCGTCGCATCAGGGGGGCTCAAATTCAAAAGTGGCGAATGAATATCACGCCTGTCTGAATTTAAACTTAAACGCGCCCCGGTGTCTGGCGAATGCCGCTGATAGAGAAATATCCGACGTAAATTGTCCGCTATTTCTGTTTTTCGAAACGATAGAACAGGTTGGGTTCACTGACGATGTACAGCGTGCCGTTCTCGTCCATGGTCACGCCTTCCGCCCGAGGAATGGTGTGTTTGAGGCCATTGAAACCGCCGAGCAGGGTCATGAAGCTGACTTGCTCGCCCTTCTCGTCCAGCTCTAGCAGCAGGTGGGAGTCGGCCGACAGCACCAGTAAATGCCCGGTACGCGGGTCGACGGCCAGGGCCGAGAGATTACGCATGTCCAATTCCTTGCTGGCCAGTTTCTGCTTATCACCAGACAGGGTTGGGCCGCCGTCGCTTTTCCAGGTGAACAACGCCGGCGGGCGCTCCTCGCCCAGCACCAGTTGCTGGTTGCGCTTGTCCCAGGTGATGGCTTCAAAGGCTTTGTTCTGGTCCTTGGACGGGCCCAGGTCATAACTCGGGAAATCGGCCTTGTTCAACGCCACGGTGGTGGCATCGACCTTGACGATGGTCAGTGTGTGCTGGCGCTCATCGACCACGGCGATCAAGCCGTTTTCCATCACCGTCACACCTTCCGGGTTATCCCAGCCGTTGAGCGGCATCTTGCGCAGCACGTCGCCTTGCAGGCTCAACTCAGCGAGGAAGGGGTTCTTGCCCATCACGGAAAACAGGGTTTTAGTCTGAGGGTTGTAGGAGACGTCGGACGCTTCGTCCTTCTCCATACCCGGTAAAGGCTTACCGTCGATCACAGCCTGGTAGTCCGGCAGCCAGACGCTTTCCTGGCGTTCGGCCGGTGTTTCAAAGCGCTCCAGCACCCACAGCACACCGCGATCATCCCAGTGCATGGCCCAGGCAACGCCATAGGAGATCACTCCCACCAGCAACAGCCAGGAATACCAGCGCAAGGCAAAGCGAGAACGCGGCTTGGGTGTAGCGGAGGGCAAGGACACGGCCATTGGGCGCTTTTTCCGGAAAGTCAGCGTTAGGTGATAGCACAGGAATGACAGGCCCGCGCGCAAGAGGCTGGGGATTATCCGGATGGCGTGTGAAAAAAATGCAAAAGCCGGGTCACCGGCCTTTGCAGGGGCAGGGCTTTAGCGAACGCTGCTTTCGAAGCGGTTCACACCCGACAGCTCCAACACCAGCTCATCGCCCACATTCAGCGGGCCCACGCCAGCCGGGGTGCCGGTGAGGATCACATCGCCCGCTTGCAGTGAGAAGCAGCCGGCCATGTGCTGGATCATCGGGATGATCGGGTTGAGCATCTGCGCGCTGTTGCCATCCTGGCGCACTTCGCCATTAATGCTCAGGCGGATGCCGATGTCGGTCACGTCCGGGAAGGTGCTGCCCACCACGAACGGCGCGATCACCGCCGCACCGTCGAAGGACTTGGCGATTTCCCACGGCAGGCCCTTGGCTTTCAGCTCGGCCTGTTTGTCGCGCAGGGTCAGGTCCAGGGCCGGGGCGAAGCCGGAAATGGCGTCGAGCACTTCTTCACGGCTGGGCTTGGTCGACAAGGGTTTGCCGATCAATACCGCGATTTCCGCCTCGAAGTGCACGGAACCGCGCTCGGTCGGGATGCTGAAACCGCCTTCCAGCGGCACTACGCAACTGCCCGGCTTGATGAACAGCAGCGGCTCGGTCGGCACCGGGTTGTCCAGTTCCTTGGCGTGTTCGGCGTAGTTACGCCCGATACACACCACTTTACCGACCGGAAAGTGGATGTTGGTGCCGTCGACATACTTGTGCTGGTAGCTCATGGAACGACTCCTTCAGGGCGATTAAACAGCGAAGATCTTGCCAGGGTTCATGATCCCGTTGGGGTCGAACACGGCTTTGACGGCCTTCATGTATTCGATTTCAACCGGCGAGCGGCTGTAAGTCAGATAGTCACGCTTGGTCATGCCCACGCCGTGTTCGGCGGAGATCGAACCGTTGTACTTCTCGACGGTTTCAAACACCCACTTGTTCACGGTGGCGCACTTGGCGAAGAACTCGTCCTTGCTCAGGTTTTCCGGCTTGAGGATGTTCAGGTGCAGGTTGCCGTCGCCGATGTGACCGAACCAGACGATTTCGAAGTCGGGGTAGTGTTCGCCGACGATCGCGTCGATTTCCTTCAAGAACGCCGGCACTTTGGAGACAGTCACCGAGATATCGTTTTTGTACGGGGTCCAGTGGGAAATGGTCTCGGAGATGTACTCGCGCAGTTTCCACAGGTTGTGCAGTTGGGTTTCGCTCTGGCTCATCACGCCGTCCAGCACCCAGCCCTGCTCCACGCAATGCTCGAAGGTTTCCAGGGCGTGGTTGGCGACCTCTTCGGTGGTGGCTTCGAATTCCAGCAGCGCGTAGAACGGGCACTCGGTTTCGAACGGCGCCGGCACGTCGCCACGGCCCATGACCTTGGCCAAGGCCTTGTCGGAGAAAAATTCGAAGGCAGTCAGGTCCAGCTTGCTCTGGAACGCGTGCAAGACCGGCATGATCGAATCGAAGTCGGTCGTACCGAGTACCATGGCGGTGAGGTTTTTCGGCGCACGGTCCAGACGCATGGTGGCTTCGACCACAAAGCCGAGGGTGCCTTCAGCGCCGATGAACAGCTGGCGCATGTCGTAGCCGGTGGCGTTCTTGATCAGGTCGCGGTTCAGTTCCAGTACGTCACCCTTGCCGGTGACGACCTTCATGCCGGCCACCCAGTTGCGAGTCATGCCGTAGCGAATCACCTTGATCCCGCCGGCATTGGTGCCGATATTGCCGCCAATCTGGCTGGAACCGGACGATGCGAAGTCCACCGGGTAGTACAGGCCCTTTTCTTCAGCGACGTTCTGCAATTGCTTGGTGACCACGCCCGGCTGGCACACAGCGGTGCGGTCGGTGAGGTTCACGTCGAGGATCTGGTTCATATAGTCGAACGACACGACCACTTCGCCATTCGCCGCCACGGCAGCGGCGGACAAGCCGGTACGCCCGCCCGATGGCACCAGCGCCACCTTGTGGGTATTGGCCCAACGCACAATGGCCTGGACCTGCTCAGTGGTCTTGGGGAAGACAATGGCGGTCGGCGCGGGTGCGAAGTGCTTGGTCCAATCCTTGCCGTAAGCCTCCAGGGAGTCTGCATCGGTCAGCACTTTGCCGGGCTCAACCAGGGTCTTTAGCTCATCAATCAGGGCAGGATGGGTCATCGACAGAACTCTCGAACAATTCATGGTCATCCTGAGAACGCTTCACGTCGCAGGAATGAGTGTTTGCGGGGCGCGTATGCTAGCATACCGCCCCCGCAGGACAGAGCCCAAGGGCGTTTCTGCGGTGACGGCTTTCCTGCCGTCCGGGTCAGCTTGTGCTGCTCGATTCCCTGCCATTTTTCTCCGGGATACAGGTTTACGCAGATGAGCAAGACTTCTCTCGATAAGAGCAAGATCAAGTTCCTTCTTCTGGAAGGCGTCCACCCATCGGCTGTCGACGTTCTGAAAGCCGCCGGGTACACCAGCATTGAGTACATCACCAGTTCTCTGCCGGAAGCCCAACTCAAGGAAAAGATCGCCGACGCGCACTTCATCGGCATTCGCTCCCGCACTCAGCTGACCGAAGAGATCTTCGATCACGCCAAGAAACTCGTGGCGGTCGGCTGTTTCTGCATCGGCACCAACCAGGTCGACCTCAACGCAGCGCGCGAGCGCGGCATCGCGGTGTTCAACGCACCGTACTCCAACACCCGTTCCGTTGCGGAGCTGGTGCTGGCCGAGGCCATCCTGTTGTTGCGCGGCATTCCTGAGAAGAACGCGTCCTGCCACCGTGGCGGCTGGATCAAGAGCGCAGCCAACTCCTTCGAAATCCGCGGCAAGAAGCTGGGTATCGTTGGCTACGGTTCGATCGGTACGCAACTGTCGGTCCTGGCTGAAGGCCTCGGCATGCAGGTGTTCTTCTACGACACCCTGACCAAGCTGCCACTGGGCAACGCCACGCAAGTGGCCAGCCTGACCGAGCTGTTGGGCATGTCCGACATCGTGACCCTGCACGTTCCGGAAACCGCTGAGACCCAGTGGATGATCGGCGAGAAGGAAATCCGTGCCATCAAGAAAGGCGGCATCCTGATCAACGCTGCCCGTGGCACCGTGGTCGAGCTGGACGCCCTGGCCGACGCGATCAAGGACAAGCACCTGATCGGCGCCGCTATCGACGTGTTCCCGGTGGAGCCGCGCTCCAACGACGACATCTTCGAAAGCCCGCTGCGTGGCCTGGACAACGTGATCCTGACCCCGCACATCGGCGGTTCCACTGCCGAAGCCCAAGCCAACATCGGCCTGGAAGTGTCGGAGAAGCTGGTCAAGTACAGCGACAACGGTACGTCGGTGTCGTCGGTGAACTTCCCGGAAGTGGCCCTGCCGGCTCACCCTGGCAAGCACCGTTTGCTGCACATCCACCAGAACATCCCTGGCGTGATGATGGAGATCAACAAGGTCTTCGCGGAAAACGGCATCAACATCTCCGGTCAGTTCCTGCAGACCAACGAGAAGGTTGGCTACGTGGTGATCGACGTCGACGCCGAGTACTCGGACCTGGCGCAAGAGAAGCTGCAGCACATCAACGGCACGATTCGTAGCCGCGTGTTGTTCTAAGATTTCGCCGCAGCATGAAAAAGGGAGCCCCTCGGGGCTCCCTTTTTTGCATCTGAACAAATCTTACTTAACGTTAACCGTGATCACTTTCGAGGCTACAGTGGGCTCGAACTGGCGGTGCACGTTATCGCCAGCCACCAGCTGCAAGGTGTGCTTGCCAGGTGCGAGGGTCAGCTCGGTCTCGGTTTGCGCCTTGCCGAAGTGAATCGACGTGGCCGTGGCTGGAATGGCTTCGTCGGCCTTGAGCGACGTCACGTCCTGGTCGACCAGCAGGTGATGATGACCGGCGCCCGGTACTTGCTTGTCGATCGGTTCCAGGTCCAGGCCCTTGACGCCGAATTTGACGGTGAAGGTTTTGTCGACGGTTGCGCCGTCTTTGGGCGAGACGATAAACACCTCGGCGCCTTTGGGAGCAGGCGTACGAGGGACATCAGCAGCATTCGCCAACATCGAGGCACCCAGCAACAGGCTGGCAAGGGTTGCACGGGACAAAAGGGCTTTCATTCGCTTCTCCAGTTTTTCTGTGAAATCTGTAGGGTTATGACAACTTCGCGACAAATTGCTGTCCAAGGCACTCAACACCATAGCAAAGCGATGCTGAACGGCGCCTCGCACATTAAAAATCTCTAGGAGTGACCATGCGCTTTTCGCCTGGCCTGTTACTTTTGCTGTCCCTTCTGAGCCCATTGGCGCATGCCGAACTGCTCGATGATGTATTTGACCGGGGCGAACTGCGCATTGCAGTCGTGGCCGAAAACCCGCCATTCAGCTTCAAGGAAGGTGACAAACTCACCGGCTTGGAAGTGGAACTCGGCGAGCAACTGGCCAAGGAGATGGACGTGCGCCCGTCGTTCATCATCACCGATGCGGCTGACCTGCTGCCGGGAGTGGAGAGCGGCAAGTACGACGTGGCGATGAACTATATTGCTGTGACTCCCGAATTGCAGGATCGGTTCGATTTCAGTGAGCCTTACGGCGAATCCCGGGGGCGCATGACAGGCCCGTCGACCCTCTACGCGATGCCGTTCCAGAAGGGCAACCCGGCATTCAAGTCAAGCCTGAACAACGCACTGCAACGATTCAAATCCGACGATCGATTCAGGAAATTGTTGCAGAAGTGGCTTGTCGATTACTCCAATCGTCCGGCCGCCCAAACTCAATAATCGCCAGTGTTCAATGCCTGGGCTGCCTGCACCAATTCCAGTTCACTGAACACCAGCACGCCGTGGCGTTTGAGCAGCGCAGCTGTCACGCCTTCGCCGCTGACCTTTACACCGGTGAAGGTGCCGTCGTAGGTCAGCAGGTTGCCGCACGACGGGCTATTGGCCTTGAGCACGGCGATGCGGATGTGGTGGCGCTGCACCAGCTCCAAGGCCTGGCGCGCACCGTCGAGGAAGGCCTCACTGAAATCTTCGCCCTCAGCCGTCAACACCTGGGCACGCCCCTCCCAGACATCCACGCCTTGCCCGCCGGGAATCTCGGCGGGTGGACGTGGCGTCGGCAAACCACCCGACACCTCCGGGCAGATGGCAACCACACGCCCCTCGGCCTTCCACACCGCCAGTTGGTCAAACGGCCCGCTGGCGCCACCGTCATAGCGCACCTTGTGCCCCAGCAGGCAGCGGCTGATCAGTATTTTTTCCATGTTCAGAACGGCTCGTTGCCCCGCCGACGAAACCAGCCGGTGAGGGACAGGCGTTCGCGCGTGGCGGGCATGACTTCGTGGGGCACTTCGCCCGACAGGAACACCACCAGGCAACCGCCGGTGGGCACCACATCGTATTCGACGTCGTCCTTGAGGTACATGCGCAATTGGCCGCCGTGTTCGGGCAGCCAGGCGTCGTTCAAGTAGATCACCGCCGAGACCATGCGCCGGTCATCGTCGCGGAAACGGTCCAGGTGCTTGAGGTAGAACGCCCCCGGTGGGTACATCGCGAAATGGCTTTCGAAATCTTCCAGGCCGAGGAACAGACCCCGGTTCATCGCCAAACGCAGGCTGTCCATCAGCGCCATGTAGGTGTCGCAGACCGCCGCGTCACCGTCCTCCAGCCACTGGATATGGTCACCGCGAATGCCTTCGCGAATTTCCTGGGCCGGGCCGCGCCCCACCGCCGCCGGGGCCAGTTCACCCTCGGCCGCACGTTTACGGCACTCAGCCGCCAGTTCCAGGGTCAGAGCCTGGGGCAGGAAGCCGTCCTGCCGGGACCAGCCCTTTTCGGCCAGGTCGTCGACAATACGTTGCAGCAAGGGGTGATCGAGGGGTATTTGCATGGCGCGCATAGTATCCATACGCCTGTGAATCCGACAGAGCCGCCGAGCGTCTGACTGCACTTTAGTCAGGTGACTGATAGGACTTCTCGACAAATCCTACGCCCGACACGGACAATAGTGGCCGACTGACAGGAGTCCATATGCGTCGTTTGTTTTTTTCCTTGCTGATGTTCTGCGTTTTGCCCGCCTGGGCAGACGGCCATGACCAGTTGTACAAGGTCGCCGGCTGGGCCGAACAACGTGCGCATTTCAATGATGCCCTCAGTGCCGCCCAGCAGCGTTACCGCAACAGCTTGCCACCGGCGGTGTACCAGGCGCTGGTGGACAACAGCAATAAACGCTTCGCCGCCCAGGCTGTGGACCAGCGTGCCGAAGCGCAATTGCGCAAGAATCTGGCGGATCCCAAACCTGCCCTGGCGTTTTTCCAATCGCCCCTGGGCCGCAAGATTGTCGCCGCCGAGTTGCTCGCCACGCGCCGTGATCAACTGGCGAAAAACGCCCAGGGCCTGCCGAAAATCCAAGCCGACGCGACTCGCAGCCTGATCATCGGCCACCTGGCCCAGGCCCTGCCAGCCCGAGAAGCCGGCGCGGAAGTCAGCCTGGCGATTGCCGGAGTCGCAGCCGATAGCTTGAGCCAGATGATTCCCGGCCTGCTGGGCGGAGGGCAAGCACAAGGCATGTTGAACGGCCAGCGTGAGCGGTTGATGCAGCAGATCGACAAGGATCTGAACAACACGCTGCTGTACGTCTATCGGGATTTGTCCGACCCGGAGCTGGAAGAATTCGCGACGTTTGCCGAGTCACCGGAGGGTAAGGCGTATTACCAGGCGGCTCTCGCTGCCATTCGCGCCGGACTGGCAGTCGGCCAGAGCACCTCAAGCCTGGCGCCCTGATCGCCATCACACACGGTCGGTGAGGTACTTGAAATACACCTCGCGAATCTCCGGAATCTCATTGGCCAGGTGATGCCTGCCACGCGGCAGCATCAACACCTCGGGCTGGTCGAGCTTGCCGCGTAACACCTGCAGGTTGTGCTGCCAGTCCACCGTCATGTCTTCCTCGCCTTGAACGATCACCGGCCGCCGGGTGCTGCGCGGTGCGGCTTCGATGCGTTTGATCCAGCGCGCCAAGGCGCCGACCCAGGCGGTCGGCAGTTGGCGCGGTTGCAGCGGGTCGGCTTCCAGGAACGGCTTGAATGCCGGGTCGTGGGTGTTTTCGCTGAATCGCCGCGCAATGCCTTTGACGAACGGACGCAGCAGGTAATAGCTGACCTGCGACCACCCCCAGGCACGCGGCCGCACCAAGGGTGACAGCAGAAAAGTCTTGCCCTGGGCCGGGCTGTCGGCGCCATGGTTGAGCAGGTGATCCACCACCACCGCGCCGCCAGTACTTTGCCCGAACAGGTGCCAGGGTTGCGGCAGTTGCAGTGCTTGCGCCTGGGCAAACAGCGCCTTTACCACCTGCTGATACACCGCAAAATCATCGATGCTGGCACGCGCGCCGCTGGACAGGCCATGCCCCGGCAGATCGCAGGCGATCACCACGAAACCCTGCTCCAGCGCCCACTTCACCACATGACGGTACAGCCCCATGTGGTCGTAGAAACCATGGAACATGAACATCGTCGCCACCGGCGATTGCGGCCACCACACCTGGGCCACCACCTCAAACCCCTCCACCTCGAAACGCCCCAGGCGGCTCACGGCCTGATCCAGCCCGTAAAAACGCTGGTAGACCCGCGCCTCGGCTGAAAGCGGTTGCGCGTCCACCAGGGGCCGCAAGCTTTCGCGCAGATGATCAGGGTCAAAGGTAACGGGCATAAAGGCTTCCAGACTTGCGGCAAAGATGAATATCGAGCTGCGATATTCATCTGTCAGGACAAGCATGGCAAGCTACGCGACCTTCGAGGATACATCTGAATGCGACAGCCCTACCGCACCGCCTTGTTCGCGAGCCTGATCCTGGTGATCTGCGCTGGCGTGCTGTGGGCGGCGTATGACTGGTTCCAGGGCCGCTACCTGCGCGCCTTCAGCGAGCACACGGCGGTGTTTTCCGGCGACCCGTTGAAGCTGCCTGCCGACCTCGCCGGGCCCGGCCCGATCCGCCTGGTGCACTTCTGGGACCCGGCCTGCCCGTGCAACGTCGGCAACCAGCAGCACCTGGGCGAGTTGATCGAGCAGTACGCGCCCCAAGGCGTCGAGTTCTACGCGCTGCAACAGCCCGGCAGCCACGGCCAACTGCCCGACAACCTGCGCAGCATGAAAACCCTCACCGCCCTGCCCGGCGCCGAGCAGGTGCCGGCCAGCCCGGCCGTGGGTATCTGGGATCGCAGCGGCAAGCTCGCGTACTTCGGGCCCTACAGCGAAGGCCTCACGTGCAATTCCAGCAACAGTTTTATTGAGCCGATCTTGAAGGCCCTTGAAACAGGACGCGAGGTAAATGCCACGCACACCCTGGCGGTGGGCTGCTATTGTTCGTGGCCAAAAGGCTCGTAGCTCGCCACCCCACTCTTGGTAAGGAATGTTCATGAAGCGCGTCTTGCGGGTTCTCGCGGTTCTTGTCGTACTGGTCGCCCTCGGCGCCGGTTGGTACGTTTACAGCAAGCAGCCCACCCGCCAGGGCACGGTCACACTGGCCAACCTGCAAGGCTCGGTCACCGTGCGTTACGACGACCGTGGCGTGCCACACATCCAAGCCGAGAACGAAACCGACCTGTACCGCGCCCTGGGCTACGTGCACGCCCAGGACCGGCTGTTCCAGATGGAGATCATGCGGCGCCTGGCCCGTGGCGAACTGGCCGAGGTGCTGGGGCCCAAGGTGCTGGAGACCGATAAGCTGTTCCGCAGCCTGCGCATTCGCGACCGTGCGGCCACCTATGTGGCGCAACTCGACCACGAGTCGGCGCACTGGAAGGCGCTGCAAGCCTACCTGGACGGAATCAACCAGTATCAGGACAGCCACGCCAGCCCGATGGAGTTCGACGTGCTGGGCATCCCCAGGCGGCCGTTTACCGCCGAGGACACCATCAGCGTCGCCGGGTACATGGCCTACAGCTTTGCCGCCGCGTTTCGTACCGAGCCTGTGCTGACGTACATCCGCGACCAACTGGGCAGCGACTACCTGAAAGTCTTTGACCTGGACTGGCAACCCAAAGGCGCCCTCAACCTCGCCGCCAGCGATTGGCAGACCCTCGGCGCCCTCGCCTCCCTGAGCGAACAGGCCCTGGCCGACAACGGCCTGCCGCAGTTCGAAGGCAGCAACGCCTGGGCCATCAGCGGCAACCGCACCAAGAGCGGCAAGCCTTTGCTCGCCGGTGACCCGCACATCCGTTTCTCGGTGCCGTCGGTATGGTACGAGGCGCAGTTGTCGGCGCCGGGTTTCGAGCTGTATGGCTATCACAATGCACTGGTGCCGGTGGCGTTCCTGGGGCACAACCTGGATTTCGGCTGGAGCCTGACCATGTTCCAGAACGATGACCTCGACCTCATCGCCGAGAAGGTCAACCCGGACAACCCCAACCAGGTCTGGTACCACGACCAGTGGGTCGACATGAGCAGCACCGAGCAACAGATCGCGGTGAAGGGCCAGGCGCCGGTGACGTTGACCCTGCGCCAATCGCCCCACGGCCCGATCATCAATGACGTGCTGGGCGAAAACGCCGGCAAGACGCCGATTGCCATGTGGTGGGCATTCCTCGATACCCAGAACCCGATCCTTGAGGGCTTCTACCAGCTCAACCGCGCCGACACGCTGGTGAAGGCCCGTGCGGCGGCGGCCAAGGTGTCGGCGCCGGGACTAAACATTGTATGGGCGAATGCCAAGGGCGATATCGGCTGGTGGGCGGCCGCGCAGTTGCCGATCCGGCCGGCCGGGGTCAACGCCGGGTTTATCCTTGACGGCAGCACCGCCCAGGCCGACAAGCTGGGCTTCTATCCCTTCAGCGCCAACCCCCAGGAAGAAAACCCGGCGCGCGGCTACGTGGTGTCAGCCAATGCCCAGCCGGTCTCACCGACTGGCATGGAGATTCCCGGTTACTACAACCTGGCCGATCGCGGCCAACAGTTGAACGCGCAGTTGAGCGACAAAAGCGTGAAGTGGGATGTGAACAACAGCCAGGCCTTGCAGCTCGGCACCAGCACCGCCTTTGGCCCGCGCCTGCTGGCGCCGCTGTTGCCGGTGCTGCGTGAGGTGGTCAAGGACCCGGCGCAGTTGAAACTGGTGGAGCAGCTTGCAAGCTGGAAGGGTGACTATCCGCTGGACTCCACCAGCGCCACGCTGTTCAACCAGTTCCTGTTCAACCTGGCCGACGCCGCCTTCCACCCGAAACTCGGCGACGGCATGTTCAAGACCCTGCTCGGCACCCGCGTGATCGACGCCGCCCTGCCACGCCTGGCCGCCGCGCCGGATTCGCCGTGGTGGGACGGCAAGCGCGCCGACACCGTCAAGCTCGCCTGGGACAACAGCCTCGCGCACCTCAAGGCCACCTTCGGCGATGACCCAAGCCAATGGCAATGGGGCAAGGCCCATACCCTGACCCACGGCCACCCGCTGGGCTCGCAGAAACCCTTGGACCTGATCGTCAATGTCGGCCCGTTCCCGGCGCCGGGTACCCACGAAGTGCCGAACAACCAGTCAGCCAACATCGGCCCGGCACCGTGGCCCGTCACCTATGGGCCTTCGACCCGCCGTCTGATCGATTTCGCCGACGCGGCCCACGCGTTGACCATCAACCCGGTCGGCCAAAGCGGGGTGCCGTTTGACCGGCACTACGGCGACCAGGCGGAAACCTACATCGAAGGCGGCTACGAACAGGCGCACTTCACCGACGAGGAAGTCACCGCCAACACCCGTGGCACCCTCAAGCTGCTACCCGCCCGATGAACGCAGGCGCCCCGGCGCCTCGCCATAGGTTTCCTTGAATTTCTTGCTGAATGCCGCCTGGGACTGGTAACCCACCTGGGCGGCGATATCCAGCAGGCTCAGGTGCGACTGGCGCAACAGGTTGAAGGCCAGCTCCATGCGCAACTGGGTCAGCAGCACCCACGGCGATACGCCCGCAACTTTCACGAACGCGCGCATGAAGGTGGCGCGTGACATCGTCGCAGCCGCCGCCAGGCTGTCGATGGTCCACTCATGCCCCGGATCGGCCAGCATCGCCTGCCAGGCCTTGCTCAGGCGCTTGTCGGCAAGCAGCGCGAAAGTACCGGCCACGGGCGCCTGGCTCGCCAGCCAGGTGCGCAGGATCAGGGTGAACAGCGCCGACGACAACGCATCGATGAAGGAACGCGCGCCCAGTTGCTGGCTGTCCGCTTCACTGCGCAGCAGAGCAATCAACGCTGCCAGTTGGCCGTCGCCCTGCCACTCGCGGCTGGACACCACCAGGTACTCCGGCAACGCGCCGAGCAGCAACGACTGGCGGTTGTAGTGGAAGCTGCCGCAAAGCATGTCGAGGTCCGGCCGGTCGCCGCCCAGGCGATGCACCGGGAGCAGACCACCCTCGATCACCGTGGGCTGCATCGGCCGGATGCGCGCGCCCTGGCTGCGTAATAAATGGGTAGCGCCGCCGGGCATCAGCAGAATATCGCCCTCCTCCAGCGTCACTTGCTGCCCGCCTGACAACTCGGCGCGGCAGTTGCCGCTGAGCACGATGTGGTAAGGCGCCACGCCGAGGCTCTCCGGCGCGTGGTCCAGGGCCCAGTCCCCCTGGAATTGACAGCGTAGATCCAGACTGCCGCGCAGGTTGGCCAGCGCGATGAGTGTGTCGATCGAATTCATTTGCGAGCATCGGTCAAAAAGATGAGCGGATTGAACAATAACGCTACCTCCGAACGGAAGAGACTGGCTTCACACCCACCACACCTGTTCAGGAGTTACCGCAATGTTCAATAACTGGTCCGACTTGCTGCCTACCGTGAAGAAAGCCTTTGGCGCGCTGGGCAAGAGCAACCCGAAGATGGTCAAAGCCTACATGGCGCTGGGCGAAGCCGCCGAAGAAAACAACGTGCTCGACGCCAAGACCCGTGAGCTGATCTCCATCGCCGTGGCCATCACCACCCGCTGCGATGGCTGCATCGGCGTGCATGCCGACGCGGCGATCAAGGCCGGCGCCACCCGTGAAGAAGTCGCGGCAACCCTGGCCACCGCCATCTCGCTGAATGCGGGCGCGGCGTACATCTACTCGCTGCGTGCGCTGGAAGCCTACGACACCCTCAAACCGGCGCCGCAAAGTTAAGCCGGAACTGTTGTGGCGTAACGCCCAGCCTGCGGTTGAACACACTGCGCATGTGCTGGGCGTCGCGAAAGCCGCATTGATAGGCGACCGTCTTGAGCGGTGCGGGGCTGCTTTCAAGCATGACCCGCGCCGCGTCTACGCGCGCCCGCTCGACAAACTCCGCTGGTGTGATCCGCGCCTCGCGGGCAAACACCCGAGAGAAATTACGCGCGCTCATATTCGCCGCCTTGGCCAGGTCAGCAATGGTCAAATCCCCCGTCAGGTTCGCCAACACGTACAACTGCACCAGCGCCACCGCCGAGGTGGTTTCGGCATGGGGTGTAAGGAACGGGCTGAACTGCGACTGCCCGCCCGAGCGCTGGGTAAACACCACCAGGCGCTTGGCCACACTCAACGCGACTTCCGGGCCGTGATCCTGGGCCAGCAAATACAGCGATAGATCGATGCCCGCCGTGACCCCCGCCGAGGTGTAGAGATTGCCGTCCTGCACATAGAGGCGGTCGGCGTCGACCTGGGCCGTGGGGCACAAGCGCGCCAGGTCCGCTGCGTCATTCCAGTGAGTGGTCACGGTTTTGCCGTCCAACAGCCCCGCGCGCGCCAGCATGAAGGCGCCATTACAGATCGAGCCGAAACGTTGCGCACGGTCAGTGGCGCCGCGCAGCCAGTCGTCGAACTCGACGCCGAAGTCTTCGAAGGGCAACTGCGGGCCGCCGGCGACCAGCAGCAGGTCGTAGGGCTCAAGCGCTTCGCTGTAATGCCGGTGGGCCTGCAACGCGAGGCCGTTGGAGGCGGCCATGCTGCCGTGGCCGAAGCCGATCACTTCCAGTTGGTAATGGTCTTGCGACGGTAGAAAGCGATTGGCTTCGCAGAACACGTCCATGGGGCCGGTCACGTCCAGTGATTGGACGCCGGGGAAGATCAGGATGGCGACGGTTTTGCCCATGGTCGGAAATAACCTTGTGATGAATCGACGGTAGACGACCGCCTCACCCTAGCGAATCACCCACCAACATGCCACTTGGCACGATGTAGCGGCACATTGGCCGGGATCGCATCCTCGCCGCCATAGCCCCTTCGCGGGCACGCGACCAGACTGGACTCATCGGCGCCGCCCCCGGCGCTTTGTTGAGGAGAACGACCATGAGCACCACCATCGCCGGCATCCAGATCCCGGACAGCGCCCTGGCCAAGGCCACCACCGAATACATCCGCGACGTCGAATCCGACCTGCTCTACCACCACTCCCGCCGGGTCTTCCTGTTCGGCGCATTGAGCGGCGAACGCAAGCAGCTCGCCTACAACCCGGAGCTGCTCTACGTCGGCGCGATGTTCCATGACCTGGGCCTGGTGGAAGGCCATCGCAGTGACAACGAGCGCTTCGAAGTCGACGGCGCCAACGCGGCGGCGGCCTTTCTCAAGCCTTACGGGCTGAGCGATGACGATATTGAACAGGTGTGGCTGTCCATCGCCCTGCACACCACACCGGGCGTGCCGCAGCATCTGCGTCCGACCGTGGCGCTGGTGACGGCCGGTGTGGAAATGGACGTGCTGGGCATGGACTACGCCGCGTTTTCTACCGTGCAGCGCGAAGCCGTGGTGCATGCGCATCCACGCGGCGAAGGGTTCAAGGAGTGCATCATCTGCGCGTTTGCCGACGGCTTGCGCCATCGTCCGCAGACCACGTTTGGCAACGTGAAGACGGATGTGCTGGTGGATCAGGAGCCGGGGTTCAAGCCGATGAATTTTGTGGAGGTGATTCGTAAATCCCCTTGGGTGGCATAACCCCCCAAGGTGAATCGAACACTGTGGCGAGGGGCAAGCCCCCTCGCCACAAAAGCCCGCACCGCTCGACGGCGACGGGTGTTAGACCGGTGCAGCCGCCCGGCGCTTGTCCGGCTGTTGCCAGCCATCCGCCGCCGCTTCTTCGATGGCTTGCTGGATCGCCTTCTTGCGCATTTCTTCGGCACGACGGCTGAAGAACCACACCAGGAAGGTCACCAGCGACACCGCCAACAGGATCAGGCTGGCCACGGCGTTGATCTCGGGTTTAACCCCAAGGCGCACTGCCGAGAACACTTCCATCGGCAAGGTGGTGGAACCCGGCCCCGACACGAAGCTGGCCAATACCAGGTCATCCAGCGACAGCGCGAACGACATCATGCCGCCCGCCGCCAACGACGGCGCGATCATCGGGATGGTGATCAGGAAGAACACCTTCCACGGCCGCGCACCCAAATCCATTGCCGCCTCTTCGATCGACAGGTCCAGCTCACGCAAGCGCGCCGACACCACCACCGCCACGTACGCCGCACAGAATGTCGTGTGGGCGATCCAGATGGTGACGATGCCACGCTCCTGGGGCCAGCCGATCATCTGCGCCATGGCCACAAACAGCAGCAACAGCGACAGACCGGTGATCACTTCCGGCATCACCAACGGCGCAGTCACCAGGCCGCCGAACAGCGTGCGACCCTTGAACTGGCTGATGCGCGTCAGCACGAAGGCCGCGAGCGTACCCAGCGCCACCGCGGCCACCGCCGTGTAGCAGGCGATTTCCAGGGAGCGTGCCACCGAGCCCATCAACTGGGTGTTGTCCAGCAGGCCCACGTACCACTTGATCGACCAACCGCCCCATACCGTCACCAGTTTGGATTCGTTGAACGAGTAGATCACCAGGATCAGCATCGGCAGGTAGATGAACAACAACCCCGCCACCAGCATAAAGCTGGAGAATCTGAAGCGCTTCATATCTTGCCCTCCATCTCTTTGGCTTGGCTGCGGTTGAACAGGATGATCGGCACGATCAGGATCGCCAGCATCACCACCGCCAGGGCAGACGCCACCGGCCAGTCACGGTTGTTGAAGAATTCTTGCCACAATACTTTACCGATCATCAGGGTTTCCGGGCCGCCCAGCAGTTCCGGGATCACGAACTCGCCCACCACAGGGATGAACACCAGCATGCAGCCGGCGATGATGCCGTTCTTGGACAGCGGCACGGTGATCTTCCAGAAGCTGTTGAAGGTGCTCGAACCCAGGTCGGATGCGGCCTCCAGCAGGCTCTGGTCGTGTTTCACCAGGTTGGCGTACAGCGGCAGGATCATGAACGGCAGGTACGAATAGACCACGCCGATATACACCGCAATATTGGTGTTGAGGATCTGCAGCGGTTCGTTGATCAACCCGATGGACATCAGGAAGCCGTTGAGCAAGCCGTTGTTGCTGAGAATGCCCATCCACGCATACACGCGGATCAGGATCGCGGTCCAGGTCGGCATCATGATCAGCAGCACCAGCACGGTCTGCATCTCTTTGCGCGCGCTGGCGATGGCGTAGGCCATCGGATAGCCGATCAGCAGGCACAGCAGCGTGCTGAAGAACGCCATTTTCAGCGAGCCCAGGTACGCGGCGATGTACAACTCGTCGTCGCCGAGCATCGCGTAGTTGCCCAGGTTGAGCACCAACTGCAGTTTCTGCTCAACGAAGGTGTAGATCTCGGTGTACGGCGGGATCGCAACGTCGGCTTCGGCAAAACTGATCTTCAGGACGATGAAGAACGGCAGCATGAAGAACAGGAACAGCCACAGGAAGGGAATGCCAATGACCGCATGACGACCACTGGGCGTTATTCGTTGCAGGCGGCGCTTGAGCTTCTTCATGTTCATGAGCGAAGTACCACGCCGCTGTCGTCTTCCCACCACACGTAGACCTGGTCACCCCAGGTTGGCCGCTGGCCACGGCGCTCGGCGTTGGCGACGAAGGACTGCACCAGCTTGCCGCTCGGCAGCTCCACGTAGAACACCGAGTGGCCGCCCAGGTAGGCGATGTCGTGCACCTTGCCGCTGGACCAGTTGTGTTCGCAGGTCGGCATTTCGGTGGTGACCAGCAGTTTTTCCGGGCGGATCGCGTAGGTCACCGACTTGTCTTCCACCGACGTGGCGATGCCGTAGCCCACGTAGATGTCACGGTCCAGGTCAGCGCACTTGAGCACCGCGTGGCCTTCGGCGTCGTCCACCACTTGAGTGTCAAAGATGTTGACGTTGCCGATGAACTCGCACACCAGGCGGCTGGTAGGCGTTTCGTAGATGTCGATCGGGCTGCCGATCTGGGCGATCCAGCCCAGGTGCATGATCGCGATGCGCTCGGCCATGGTCATGGCCTCTTCCTGGTCGTGGGTCACCATCACGCAGGTCACGCCGACGCGCTCGATGATTTCCACCAGTTCCAGCTGCATCTGCGAACGCAGTTTCTTGTCGAGGGCGCCCATGGGCTCATCGAGCAGCAGCAGTTTCGGACGCTTGGCCAGGGAACGGGCCAGGGCCACACGCTGACGCTGGCCACCGGACAACTGGTGCGGCTTGCGCTTGGCGTACTGGCTCATCTGCACCAGCTTGAGCATCTCGGCCACGCGGGCGTCGACTTCAGCCTTGGGGATCTTGTCCTGTTGCAAGCCGAAGGCGATGTTCTGCGCCACGGTCATGTGCGGGAACAAGGCGTAGGACTGGAACATCATGTTGATCGGCCGCTCGTAGGGCGGCATGTCAGTGATGTCTTCGCCGTCGAGGTAGATGCGGCCCTCGGTCGGGCGCTCGAAACCTGCGAGCATGCGCAGCAAGGTGGACTTGCCCGAACCCGAACCGCCGAGCAAGGCGAAGATCTCGCCTTTCTTGATTTCCAGGGACACATCGTCCACGGCAATCGTCTCGTCGAACTTCTTCGTGACCCGGTCGATTTTGACCAGCACCTTCTTCGGTGTCTGGTCCCCTTCGAGGGCTTTCTTATAGGCGCCGGAGGCAACTGCCATTTACGAAACTCCCAACAAAATTGCTGTTCGCCCGATGCAGGCGAACCCAGGATAGTTTGAGCTTTAAAGCTTTATTTGCCCGTTTTGACCTTGGTCCAGCTACGGGTCATCAAACGTTGCACTTTCGGGGGTAGCTCGAAGTTGACAAAGGTCCTGTCGAGTACCGCCTGCGGTGGGTAAACCGCTTCGTCCGTGCGTATCGATTGCTCCATCAGTTTGTCCGCCCCTGGGTTAGGGTTGGCATAACCGACGTAATCACTGACCTGGGCGATCACCTCAGGTTGCAGCAAATAGTTGATGAAGGCATGGGCCTCTTTGACGTTGGTGGCATCCTTGGGGATGGCCAGCACGTCGAACCACAGGTTGCCGCCTTCTTTGGGAATCGTGTAGGCGATGTTCACGCCTTTGCCAGCCTCGGCCGCACGGGCCTTGGCCTGGAACACATCGCCGGAGAAACCCGCCGCCACGCAGATGTTGCCGTTGGCCAGGTCCGAGATGTATTTGGAAGAATGGAAGTAGGTCACGTACGGCCGCACTTTCAGCAGCTTCTCTTCGGCCTTCTTGTAGTCATCCGGGTTCGTGCTGTTGGGGTTCAGGCCCATGTAGTTGAGCACCGCTGGCAGCATTTCGTCCGCCGAGTCCATGAACGACACGCCGCAGGTCGCCAGCTTCTTCATGTTCTCCGGCTCGAACAGCACCGCCCAGGAGTCGATATGGTCGACGCCCAGCACTTCCTTCACTTTATCGACGTTGTAGCCGATGCCATTGGTGCCCCACAGGTACGGCACGGCGTACTGGTTGCCAGGGTCATTCTTTTCCAGGCGCTTGAGCAGCGCCGGGTCGAGGTTGGCGTAATTCGTCAGCAATGACTTGTCGAGCTTCTGGAACGCCCCGGCCTTGATCTGCTTGCCCAGGAAGTGGTTGGACGGCACCACCACGTCGTAGCCGGTACGCCCGGCCAGCAGCTTGCCTTCCAGGGTTTCGTTGGAATCAAACACGTCATACACGGGCTTGATGCCGCTGGCCTTTTCAAAGTTGGCCAGGGTGTCGGTGCCGATGTAATCCGACCAGTTATAAATATGCACCGTCGGTGCGGCCTGCACGCTCAACGTCAGCGTGATACCTGCACCCACCAGCATGGCTTTGCGAAATAAAGAAATTGGCAAGTGGAGGTCCTCTTAAATAGTTGGGCCTTAAAGTTGTTGCCCGGCAACAAAACCGGCGCGCAACTTACCCTCGATAAACCGATCCGGCAAAACTTTCTGTCATTTAATTGTTTCGATAACCACCGCGCCAGGCGCGGTGGTTAACAAAGACCGGTTATTTCCCGGACTTGATCTTGGTCCAGCTGCGTGTCATTTCACGCTGGGTGGCAGCCGGCAGGTCAGCAATGGCATAGAGCTTGGCCTGTACGTCCGCTGGCGGGTAGATGCCCGGGTCGCTGGTGATTTCTTTGTCGACCAGTGCGGTGGCCTTCTCGTTACCGTTCGGGAAGTGCACGCTGTTGGTGATCGCCGCCATGACTTCCGGTTTGAGCAGGTAGTTCATGAACTTGTAGGCGGCGTCGACGTTCTCGGCATCTTTAGGGATGGCGACCATGTCGAAGAAGCTGCCAGCGCCTTCTTTCGGAATGTCGTAGGCCACCTTGACCTTGCCACCGGCTTCAGCCGCGCGGGACTTGGCCTGTTCGATGTCACCCGAGTACCCCACGGCCACGCAGATGTTGCCGTTGGCCAGGTCGGAGATGTACTTGGACGAGTGGAAGTAGCCGATCGAAGGACGGATTTTCAGGAACAGGTCTTCAGCCTGCTTCAGGTCGGCCTTCTTCTGGGTGTCGGTCGGCAGGCCCAGGTAATGCAGCGCTACCGGCAGCATTTCGGTTGGCGAATCGAGGAAGCTCACGCCGCAGCTTTTCAGCTTGGCGATGTTCTCTGGCTTGAGCAGCACGTCCCACGAATCGATCTTGTCCACGCCCAGCGCGGCCTTGACCTTCTCCGGGTTGTAACCGATACCGATCGAACCCCACATGTACGGGAAAGCGTGCTTGTTGTCCGGGTCGCTGACCGACACGGCTTTGAGCAGGGATTTGTTCAGGTTGTCGTAGTTGGACAGCTTGGACTTGTCCAGCTCCTGGTAGACACCGGCCTTGATCTGCTTGGCGAGGAAGTTGTTCGACGGTACGACGATGTCGTAACCGGACTTGCCTGCCAGCAACTTGGCTTCCAGGGTCTCGTTGCTGTCAAAAACGTCGTACACCACTTTGATGCCGGACTCTTTTTCAAAGTTGGCGATGGTGTCCGGTGCAATGTAGTCGGACCAGTTGTAGACGTGCAGCACTTTATCGTCAGCCTGGGCCGCGCCCGCCATTGCGCCCATCAGGGACAAGGCGAGGAGGGTCTTGCCAGCGTTCTTCAAACCTAATGCCTTCATTTGGTGATGCTCCAATTTTTTCTTTTTTGGGCCACAAGCTTCATATGTTTCGAGGCCCAGCCAAAGGGCAACAAAACAGGGCGACAGTCTGGCAAGTTCGAGGGCCGGCTTTCAACCAATGCCCCCATTTTTATAACCACTCAGACGCAGCGCCCGAAGCCGCTGCGTTCTGAGCCTAGCACTTAGCCCTGCAATGCCGCCAAAGTCAGGTCCAGGCACTGGCGAGCCTTGGTCACCAGCTCGTCGATTTCTGCCTTGCTGATCACCAGCGGTGGCGAAATGATCATGGTGTCGCCCACGGCGCGCATGATCAGGCCATTTTCGAAGCAGAACGTACGGCAGATCATGCCGACGCCCTTGCCTTCGTAACGCTTGCGGGTGGCTTTGTCCTGCACCAGTTCAATGGCACCGAGCATACCCACACCGCGCACTTCGCCCACCAGCGGATGATCCGCCAATTCCCTCAGACGTTTCTGCAAATACGGTGCCGTTTCGTCGTGGACACGGTTAACGATTTTTTCATCGCGCATGATGCGGATGTTTTCCAGCGCCACCGCGGCGGCAACCGGGTGACCGGAATAGGTGAAACCGTGGTTGAAATCACCGCCTTCATTAAGCACGTCCACCACTTCATCGCGCACGATCAGGCCGCCCATGGGGATGTAGCCCGAGGTCAGGCCCTTGGCGATGGTCATCATGTGCGGCTTGAGGTCGTAGAAGTCGCTACCGAACCACTCACCGGTACGACCGAAACCGCAGATCACTTCGTCGGCGATGAACAGGATGTCGTACTTGGCGAGGATTTCCTTGATGCGCGGCCAGTAGGTGGCCGGCGGTACGATCACGCCACCGGCGCCCTGGATCGGCTCGGCAATGAAGGCACCGACGTTGTCCACGCCCAGTTCCAGAATCTTTTCTTCCAACTGGTTGGCAGCCCACACGCCGAATTCTTCGGGGCTCATGTCGCCGCCTTCGCCAAACCAGTAAGGCTGGGCGATGTGAGTGATGCCAGGGATCGGCAAGTCGCCCTGCTCATGCATATACGTCATGCCGCCCAGGCTGGCGCCGGCCACGGTGGAACCGTGGTAGCCATTCTTGCGGCTGATGATGGTTTTTTTGTTTGGCTGGCCCTTGATCGCCCAGTAGTGGCGGACCATGCGCAACATGGTGTCGTTGCCTTCGGAGCCGGAACCGGTGAAGAACACGTGGTTCATGCCGGCGGGTGCGATGTCGGAAATGGCCTTGGCCAGTTCCAGCACCGGCGGGTGAGCGGTCTGGAAGAACAGGTTGTAGTACGGCAGTTCTTTCATTTGCTTGGCGGCGGCGTCAGCCAGTTCATCGCGACCGTAACCGATCGCCACGCACCACAGGCCGGCCATGCCGTCGAGGATCTTGTTGCCTTCGCTGTCCCACAGGTAGACGCCGTGGGCTTTGGTGATGATCCGTGGGCCTTTCTCTTTCAATTGCTTGAAGTCGCTGAACGGCGCCAGGTGATGATCGCTGCTCAAGGCTTGCCATTCACGGGTTTGCGGGTTGTTGCTGGACATACCAATCTCCTAGACTTTTCAGTGAAGGGCGCGCCGTTTAAAGGGCGCGCCCGGCGCATCAGACGGCGAAGAGCAGGAATTCCCGCTCCCACGAACTGATCACGCGCTTGAAGTTTTCATGCTCGGCCCGCTTGACCGCGACGTAGCCTGTGATGAATTTCTGACCCAGGTATTTCTCGATGGTCTTGCTGTTTTCCATGCGTTCCAGGGCGTCTTCGATGGTCAACGGCAGGCGCAGGTTGCGTCGCTCGTAACCACGACCCACCACTGGCGCGCTCGGGTTATGGCCTTCGACCATGCCGATGTAGCCGCACAACAAGCTGGCGGCAATCGCCAGGTATGGGTTGGCGTCGGCGCCCGGCAGGCGGTTTTCCACACGGCGGTTCTGCGGGCCGGCATCCGGTACACGCAGGCCGACGGTGCGGTTTTCTTCGCCCCATTCCACGTTGACCGGCGCCGAGGTGTCGGGCAGGAAGCGGCGGAACGAGTTCACGTTGGGGGCAAACAGCGGCAGCAATTCAGGGATGAATTTCTGCAGGCCACCAATGTGGTTGAGGAACAGCTGGCTCATGGTCCCGTCTTCATTGGAAAAGACGTTCTTGCCGGTGGCGATGTCGATGATGCTCTGGTGCAGGTGCATCGCGCTGCCAGGCTCGCCGGTCATGGGCTTGGCCATGAAGGTGGCGGCCACGTTGTGCTTGAGCGCGGCCTCACGCATGGTGCGCTTGAACACCAGGATCTGGTCGGCCAGGGACAGTGCATCGCCGTGACGGAAGTTGATTTCCATCTGCGCGGTGCCGTCTTCGTGGATCAGGGTGTCGAGGTCCAGCTCCTGCAGTTCGCACCAGTCGTAGACGTCTTCGAACAATGGGTCGAATTCGTTGGCGGCTTCTATAGAGAAGGACTGGCGACCGGTTTCCGGGCGACCGGAACGGCCAATCGGCGGTTGCAGCGGGAAGTCCGGGTCTTCGCAGCGTTTGGTCAGGTAGAACTCCATCTCCGGCGCCACGATGGGCTGCCAGCCGCGGTCGGCATAGAGCTTGAGGACTTTCTTGAGCACGTTGCGCGGCGACAGCTCGATCGGGTTGCCTTGCTTGTCGTAGGTGTCGTGGATCACCTGGGCGGTAGGCTCGATGGCCCAGGGCACCAGGTACACCGCGTTCTGGTCGGGGCGGCAGATCATGTCGATGTCGGCAGGGTCGAGCAATTCGTAGTAGATGTCGTCTTCGACATAGTCGCCGGTCACGGTCTGCAACAGAACGCTCTCGGGCAGGCGCATGCCTTTCTCGGCGATGAACTTGTTGGTCGGCGAGATCTTGCCCCGGGTGATGCCGGTGAGGTCGCCAATCATGCATTCGACTTCTGTGATCTTGTGGTCTTTCAACCAATCGGTGAGCTGGTCGAGGTTGTTACTCATAAATGCCTCTGGGCTGGGTTTCCTGGCGTCCGTTAAAGGCCAGGCGTTGGTTGACGCAGCATCCGCGTCGTTTTTTCGTTCAGGGTAGGAGCTTACCTGCCATTTGCTGCAGCGTTGCATTCCTCACGCCAAAGTTGTGCGCAATCTTGAGCAGCATGCGAGGCGCAGGCCGTTCGGTGGCAAATGAGGAGGCAAAAAAGAGGTCGGCCCGTGCGTCAAGAATATTGGCCGGTGCGCGGGCATTCACGCGGGAGGAAAGTACGGATGACACAGCCTGGCTGAAGCAGGCCAAGACGCCGTTGGGCGGCAGGTGAAACATGAAGCACCCCGGTATTATTGCTGTTATGGGTTTGAATCGAGCTTAGCCTTGTTCATTTTTTTACACAACACCCCCGTAAAAAATACAACACGGGCCGCTCAAGCCTGCTAGTCCCAAGTCCCTCAAACCCGAAAAACCGCCCCAAAAAGCCCCAAAAAAGCCATCGCAGCGCTTTTTTAGGGCAAAAAAGGCCTCGCTTGACTTCGGCATGCCGTTCGGGTTGACTGAAACCAGAAAAGATCAATGATTGATATTTTTAACAACAAAGGTGTTGCATCATGTCGGTACCCCCGCGTGCCGTTCAGCTTAACGAAGCGAACGCGTTCCTTAAGGATCATCCTGAGGTTCTGTACGTAGACCTTCTAATTGCGGATATGAATGGTGTGGTGCGCGGCAAGCGCATCGAACGCACCAGCCTCCACAAGGTTTACGAGAAGGGCATTAACCTGCCTGCCTCTTTATTTGCCCTGGATATCAACGGCTCTACGGTGGAAAGCACCGGTCTGGGCCTGGACATCGGTGATGCTGACCGAATCTGTTATCCGATCCCCGACACCCTGTGCAATGAGCCGTGGCAAAAGCGCCCTACCGCGCAACTGCTGATGACCATGCACGAACTTGAAGGTGAACCTTTCTTCGCCGATCCGCGCGAAGTGCTCCGCCAAGTTGTAAGCAAATTTGACGACCTCGGTCTGACCATCTGCGCAGCCTTCGAGCTTGAGTTCTACCTGATCGACCAGGAGAACGTGAACGGCCGCCCACAACCGCCCCGCTCGCCGATCTCCGGCAAACGCCCGCACTCGACACAGGTCTACCTGATCGACGACCTCGACGAATACGTCGACTGCCTCCAGGACATCCTGGAAGGTGCCAAAGAGCAAGGCATCCCGGCCGACGCCATCGTCAAGGAAAGTGCCCCGGCGCAGTTCGAAGTGAACCTGCACCACGTCGCCGACCCGATCAAGGCCTGCGACTACGCGGTACTGCTCAAGCGCCTGATCAAGAACATCGCCTACGACCATGAGATGGACACCACCTTCATGGCCAAGCCTTACCCAGGCCAGGCAGGCAACGGTTTGCACGTACACATCTCCATTCTGGACAAGGACGGCAAGAACATCTTTGCCAGCGAGGATCCCGAGCAGAACGCCGCATTGCGTCACGCGATCGGCGGTGTGCTCGAGACCCTGCCCGCCCAAATGGCGTTCCTGTGCCCCAACGTCAACTCCTACCGTCGTTTCGGCGCACAGTTTTACGTGCCGAACTCGCCGTGCTGGGGCCTGGATAACCGCACCGTGGCGATCCGCGTACCGACCGGCTCGTCCGATGCCGTACGTATCGAACACCGCGTGGCCGGCGCCGACGCCAACCCTTACCTGCTGATGGCTTCGGTCCTGGCAGGCGTGCACCACGGCCTGACCAACAAGATCGAGCCTGGCGCACCCGTGGAAGGCAACAGCTACGAGCAGAACGAACAGAGCCTGCCGAACAACCTGCGCGATGCCCTGCGTGAGTTGGATGACAGCGAGGTGATGGCCAAGTACATCGATCCTAAATACATCGATATCTTCGTCGCCTGTAAGGAAAGTGAGCTGGAGGAGTTCGAACACTCCATCTCCGACCTTGAGTACAACTGGTACCTGCATACCGTCTAAACGGCGGCTGCAATAAAAGAATGCCGCAGGCTGAATGGCCTGCGGCATTTTTTATGGTGTTCTCTAATACAATGCCCGCTGCCTTGTAGGAGACTTCCATGACCACCCGCCCCGCCGCCCCTCGCAAACCCCGCGCCCGCAGCCAGGCCCGGATCGACGCGATCCTCGACGCCGCCCGCACTTTGCTGGCCGCCGAAGGCGTGGCGAGTTTGTCGATCTATAGCGTGGCCGAGCGGGCGCAGATCCCGCCGTCGTCGGTGTATCACTTTTTCGCCAGTGTGCCGGCTTTGTTGGAAGCCTTGACCGCTGACGTTCACGGCGCATTTCGGGCCGCTATCCAGGCGCCCATCGACCATGACTCACTCAAGCATTGGCGCGACCTGTCCTGCATCGTCGAGCAGCGCATGCTCACGGTCTACGATCAAGATGCCGCTGCTCGCCAGTTGATCCTGGCCCAGCATGGGCTGACGGAAGTGACCCAGGCGGATCGTCAGCACGATCTGGAATTGGGCGATTTGATGCTCACGGTGTTCAACCGTCACTTTGAAGTGCCGACGCTACCGAATGATGTGGACGTGTTTGCGTTGGCCCTGGAGTTGAGCGACCGCGTGTATGCACGCTCGGTGCATCAGCATGGGTTGATCACGCCGCGTATGGCGGAGGAAGGGATGCGGGTGTTTGATGCGTATGTGGGGCTGTACCTGCCGCCCTACCTGTCCAAACGCACACAACTGTAGGTGCCGGTTTGCCGGCCCCTACAGGAGGTAGCGAGATCACAACTTGGCGATCGACACCTCGGTGGATTTCACAAAGGCAATCACTTCACTGCCAATCACCAGTTCCAGCTCTTTGACCGAGCGGGTAGTGATCACGGATGTCACGATGCCGGACGCAGTCTGCACGTCGATTTCCGACAGCACGTCGCCTTCGACGATTTCCTTGATGGTGCCTTTGAACTGGTTACGCACGTTGATCGCTTTAATAGTCATGTCGTTCTCTCTTCGTAGGACAAGTGAGTTATTGAGCCCAGCGCAATTGCGTAGGCAGCGGTGAAACAGGTTCAGGTTCCGGCGGTGAGCCCGGCAGGGACAACACACGGTTGAGCACTTCAGCTTCCAGTGCGGCCAGGCGATGTGAGCCGCGGGCGCGTGGGCGTGGCAGGTCGACGATCAGGTCCAAACCGATTTCGCCGTCTTCGATCAGGATCACCCGGTCGGCAATCGCCACGGCTTCGCTGACGTCGTGGGTGACCAGCAACACTGTGAAGCCGTGCTTTTGCCAGAGGTTTTCGATCAGTTGCTGCATCTCGATACGGGTCAAGGCATCCAGCGCACCCAACGGCTCATCCAGCAGCAGCAAGCGCGGCTGGTGGATCAGCGCACGGGCCAAGGCCACGCGTTGCTTCTGCCCGCCGGACAGCGCCGCTGGCCATTCATTGGCGCGCTCGGCCAGGCCGACCGCTTCCAGGGCTTCCAACGCTTTGGGGCGCCAGTTGCCTTTAAGGCCCAGGCCGACGTTGTCGATGATCTTTTTCCAGGGCAGCAGGCGCGCCTCCTGGAACATCAACCGCGTGTCTTCAATCGCTTCGCTCAACGGCGCGGAACCGGCCAGCAGTTCGCCGCCGCTGGCCTTATCCAGGCCGGCCAGCAGGCGCAGCAAAGTACTTTTGCCGCAACCACTGCGCCCGACCACTGCTACGAATTGCCCGGCCGGAATATGCAGGTCGATGTCCTTGAGCACTTCGCGCGCACCAAAGGCCTTGCGCAGCTTGCGAACCGCGAGGGGAATGCCCTTGAGCAGGCGCGGGGGTTGTTGAGCTGTCATGCCGCACCTCCTTTATTCACTTGATACGCCGGATGCCAGCGCAGCCACACACGCTCCAGACCACGCGCCGCCAGATCGGCCAGCTTGCCGAGGATCGCGTACATGACAATGGCCAGTACCACCACGTCGGTTTGCAGGAATTCGCGGGCGTTCATCGCCAGGTAACCGATACCGGAACTGGCGGAGATGGTTTCCGCCACGATCAGCGTCAGCCACATGAAACCCAGGGCAAAGCGCACGCCCACCAAAATCGATGGCAGCGCGCCCGGCAGGATCACCTGCCGGAACAGGCTGAACCCGGACAAGCCGTAGCTGCGCGACATTTCCACCAGCGCCGGGTCGACGTTGCGGATGCCGTGGTAGGTGTTGAGGTAAATCGGGAACAGCGTGCCGAGGGCGACCAGGAAAATCTTCGCCGTCTCATCAATGCCAAACCACAGGATCACCAGCGGAATCAGCGCCAAATGCGGCACGTTGCGGATCATCTGCACCGAACTGTCCAGCAGGCGTTCGCCCCACTTCGACAGGCCGGTGATAAAGCCCAGGGCCAGGCCGATACTGCCACCAATCACGAAACCCAGGCCCGCGCGCCAGCCACTGATGGCCAGGTGAGTCCAGATTTCGCCGCTGGCAACCAAGTGGACACCGGCGGCGATCACGGCACTGGGTGCCGGCAGAATGCGGGTCGACAACCAACCCGCCGACACCGACAGCTGCCACACCGCGAGTAACAAAATCGGCAGCACCCAAGGCGCCACGCGATGACTCAATTTTTCATAGTTCATGGGCTGCCTCAGCTCGCCGACGCAGCTTTGGGAAGGATGTCGTTGGCGACCATTTCGCCGAACGGGCTGACGTAACCGGCGCTTTTCGGCAGCTCGGGACGTTCGATATCCAGGTGTGGGAACAGCAGCTCCGCGACGCGATACGACTCTTCCAGGTGTGGATAACCGGAGAAAATAAAGGTGTCGATGCCCAGGGCGGCGTATTCCTTCACGCGTGCCGCCACGGTTGGGCCATCACCCACCAGCGCGGTGCCTGCACCGCCACGCACCAGGCCGACGCCGGCCCACAGGTTGGGGCTGACTTCCAGGTTGTCGCGGCTGCCGCCGTGCAACGCGGCCATGCGTTGCTGGCCTACCGAGTCAAAGCGCGACAACGAGGCCTGGGCGCGGGCGATGGTGTCGTCGTCCACATGGGAGATCAATTTGTCGGCGGCTTTCCATGCCTCTTCGTTGGTTTCACGAACGATCACATGCAAGCGAATGCCGAAGCGCAGGGTACGGCCGAGGTTCTCGGCCTTGGCCCGCACCTGTGCGATCTTTTCCGCAACGGCGGCAGGCGGCTCACCCCAGGTCAGCACCATTTCCACTTGCTCGGCCGCCAGGTCCTGGGCCGCCTCGGAAGAACCACCGAAGTACAGCGGCGGACGCGGTTGCTGGATCGGCGGATACAGCAGCTTGGCGCCTTTGACGCTGATGTGCTCACCGTCGTAATCCACGGTTTCGCCTTCCAGCACACGGCGCCAGATGCGCGTGAATTCCACCGAGGCCTGATAGCGCTCTTCGTGGCTGAGGAACAAGCCGTCGCCGGCCAATTCTTCCGGGTCACCCCCAGTGACCAGATTGAACAAGGCACGCCCGCCGGACAGTCGGTCCAGGGTCGCGGCCTGACGCGCGGCCACCGTCGGGGAAATGATCCCGGGGCGCAGGGCAACCAGGAATTTCAGACGCTGGGTCACCGGGATCAGCGAGGCCGCCACCAACCACGAGTCTTCGCAGGAGCGGCCGGTAGGGATCAGCACCCCGCCGAAACCCAGACGGTCAGCGGCCTGGGCCACTTGCTGCAGGTAACCGTGGTCGACGGCGCGAGCGCCTTCGGCGGTGCCAAGGTAATGGCCGTCGCCGTGGGTAGGCAGGAACCAGAAAATATTGAGGCTCATGGAGTTGTCTCCTGAAGAAATCGGATTACGGCGCTTTGGCCACGGCGGCGGGGGGTGTCCAGATCACGTCCTTGATGTTCAAGGGCTTGGGGATCAATTTGAGCTGGTAGAAGCTGTCGGCAATTTTCTGCTGGGCGGCCACCACTTCTGGGGTCAGGAACAGCGCGCCGTAGCCTTGGCGTTTCACCGAAGTCAGGGTGATGTCGGCTGGCAAACCGAGCAGAGGTGCGACTTGTTCAGTCACTTCCTGCGGGTTGGCCTTGGACCATTCGCCCACGGCGCGCACTTCTTCGATCAGCGCCTTGACCACTTCAGGGTGTTTTTCAGCGTAAGGCTTGGTCGCCAGGTAAAACTGGTGGTTGTCCGCGATACCGGTGCCGTCACGCAGGGTGCGCGCTTGCAGTTGTTTCTCGGCGGCGGCCTGGTACGGGTCCCAGATGACCCACGCGTCCACGCTGCCGCGCTCGAAGGCCGCACGCGCGTCGGCGGGCGGCAGGAACACGGTCTGCACATCGGTGTATTTCAGGCCGGCGTCTTCCAGGGCACGCACTAGCAGGTAATGCACGTTGGAGCCTTTGTTCAGGACGATTTTCTTGCCCTTGAGTTCGGCCACGGATTTGATCGGTGAGTCTTTCGGCACCAGGATCGCTTCGCTGGTCGGTGCAGGTGGCTCGTAGGCGACGTAGAGCAAGTCGGCACCGGCGGCCTGGGCGAAGACGGGCGGGGTTTCGCCGGTGACGCCGAAGTCGATGGAGCCGACGTTCAGGCCTTCGAGCAATTGCGGGCCGCCAGGGAACTCGGTCCACTGCACGTTCACACCTTGGGCAGCCAGGCGTTTTTCCAAGGTGCCCTTGGCCTTGAGCAGCACCAGCGTGCCGTACTTCTGATAACCGATCCGCAGGGTCTCGGCGGCTTGGGCTTGAACAATGGCGCCGAAGGACACAGCCGCAGCAAACAGTGCGACCAGACCACGACGCAAGATGACAGTGCGCATGGCGCTCTCTCCAAATAATGCGTTCAGGGGGTTGGCTGCACCTGCTTGGCCGTTGGCGGCTGAGTAAGGTGAGTTTTTTTACATTTCGGTGTGGCTTAAATGCTCCAGCGAGCACTCAACAAACGTTCATTCAACACATGGGGGTCCAGCGGTTTCGGGCGACGGGCCATGGCGCCGTAGAGCGTTTCCAGGGCTTCGTGCAAACGGTGTTCAAGTACCGGCACCAGTTGCGCCTGGGCGCTGCCTTCGCCGTAGGCGATCTGGCTGTCTTCGGCAAAGATGCCGTGGAGCAATTCCTGGGCCTTCAGCGCCGACAGCACCGGCTTCAAGGCATAGTCCACCGCCAGCATGTGGGCGATGCTGCCACCGGTAGCCATCGGCAACACGATCTTGTGGGCCAGGGCGCGCTCGGGCAGCAGGTCCAGCACGGTTTTCAGCGCACCGGAAAACGAAGCCTTGTACACCGGCGTGGCGATCACCAGGCCGTCAGCGTTAGCCACTTGCTGCAACAGGTCGATGACCTTGGGGCTGTCGAAGCGCGCATGCAGCAGGTCTTCAGCCGGGAAGTCCCGTATCTGGTAACTCACCACTTCTACGCCTTTGTCTTGCAACCACTGACGGGTTTTATCCAGCAACACCCCGGAGCGGGAACGCTGGCTGGGACTGCCTCCAAGTGTTACGACCAACATGCAGGAATTCCTTGAGCAGGTGTCGGCGGTTCGCTGTGTGGCGATGGCGCCAAGATAGAACAGACCTTATCAGCAGATTCATATATCTTTAAATCTTATTTTTTCATGTGTTTATTCTTTAAATGCATATACGAGATATGAAATCTCAGGCGAAAAAAAAGGCCGTCGAAACGGCCTCAAAACCCCTGCTATGTGATCAGCGATTCGGTTGTGGCGTGAGGCGCAGGTACGGCTTCACCGCGCGATACCCCTTCGGAAAGCGTTTCTTGATCTCTTCCTCATCCTTGAGCGACGGCACGATCACCACTTCATCACCGTCCTGCCAGTTGGCGGGTGTGGCGACCTTGTGGTTGTCGGTCAGCTGCAACGAGTCGATGACCCGCAGGATTTCGTGGAAGTTGCGCCCGGTGCTGGCCGGGTAGGTGATGGTCAGGCGGATCTTCTTGTTCGGGTCGATCACGAACAAGGAGCGCACCGTGAGCGTGTCACTGGCGTTGGGATGGATCAGGTCGTACAGGTCGGACACTTTACGGTCGGCGTCGGCCAGGATCGGGAAGTTGACGAGGGTGTTCTGGGTTTCGTTGATGTCTTCGATCCACTTGTGGTGCGAATCCACCGGGTCGACCGAGAGGGCGATGGCCTTGACGCCACGCTTGGCGAATTCGTCCTTGAGCTTGGCGGTGAAGCCCAGCTCGGTGGTGCACACCGGGGTGAAATCCGCCGGGTGGGAAAACAGCACACCCCAGCTATCGCCCAGCCATTCGTGGAAACGAATCTTGCCGGCGCTGGAATCCTGTTCGAAGTCGGGGGCGATATCGCCCAGTCTTAGGCTCATGGTGTGGCTCCTGGTGAGTGCTTATGGAGCCCACTGTGCATGGATTGTGGATTATTTAAAAAGAATAAATATCGATTTATCTAGACGATAAAGGAATATTAAAAATCTGTTCATTGGACGTATCCGAAGGCGAGGAGCACCATCGTTTCCAAGGTTCGAGAAGGCCTTGAGACGCTGTACAAAGAGGGGTTCAGGAAGGGCTTGCGGGGGTTTAGCCCGACTTGGAAGTAAAACACCTTGCTCGGTGTTGCACCGGGCAAGGTTTTACGCAGTTACTTGAACGCGTAGGTGTAGCTTACGATGACGCGGTTTTCGTCCTGATCGCGCGCGGCGGCAACATCGTTGCGCCACATAGCGTTTTTCCAGGCCACGCCAACGTTTTTGAACAGGCCTTCTGGTACGACGTAGGCAACAGTGATGTCACGCTCCCACTCGGACTGGCCGGTGAACTCAGCGCGGGTGCTGTTGACGGTGTCAATGTCAGTACCTTTGAGGTACACAACACCAGCGGTCAGGCCAGGCACGCCAACCTTGGCGAAGTCGTAGGAGTAGCGAGCTTGCCAGGTACGTTCGCCAGCACGGGCGAACTTGGCGATCTGCATGTCAGTGGTCAGGTAAGCGGACGAACCGTCGCCTTGGTTCAACCAAGGGAAGTCGCTGCTACCGTTGCTGACTTGGTAACCACCACCGAAGGTGTGACCGGCAACGGTGTACAGAAACAGACCGCTGTACAGGTTGTTATCAACCTTGCCGCGACCGGAGTTCACACCGCTGTAGTTGCCCGACGAGAAGTAGGCGGATTCGTGACCGTTCTTACCGTCGTCGGAGCTGTTGAAGTAACGCAGGTCAGACTTCAGCACGCCCGGGCCGATTGCCCAGTTGTGAGTCAGGCCCAGGAAGTGTTGCTTGTAGAAATCTTCCAGGTTGCCGTAGTAGTACTGTGCAGTCAGGTCCTTGGTGATCTTGTAGTCACCACCGGCATAGTAGAACTTGTTGCTGTCACGCCAGTTGGCGCCACGGGAGTTGGCACCCGAGATCGACAGGTTGTCGACGTTGCTGGAGTTACGACCTTTGGCTTTTTCGATCTGACCCGCAACCAGCGTCAGGTCTTTGTTGAGATCGTTGGTAGTGATCTGGCCGCCTTGGAAGGTCTGCGGCAGCAGACGACCGTCGTTGGTCACGATAACCGGCAGTTTAGGCTGCAGGGTACCCAGCTTCAGCTCGGTCTGGGAGATCTTGGCTTTGGCAGTCAGGCCCAGGCTCGAGTAGTTATCAACGGCTTCGCCATTGGACTTGCTCGGGAACACAGTGCCGCCGTAGGAGGACGCAGTGGCGCCGTTGGTGCCGCCGCCGGAATCCAGGCGAACGCCCAGCAGACCGATTGCGTCAAGGCCGAAACCTACGGTGCCTTGGGTGTAACCGGAGATGAAGCGCAGGTCGAAGCCTTGGCCCCACTCTTCCTGCTTGCTCTGAACACCGGCGCGCTTGTTAGCAGCAGTGCCAGCAGCCGAGTCACGGTTGTCCGTGTTGATGTAAAAGTTACGCAGACCCAGTGTTACTTTGCTGTCATCGATGAAACCGGCAGCGCCTGCTTGCTGAGCGATTGCGCCCAGGGCTACAGCCAGTGCCAAGGTGGACTTCTTCATGTACCGCTCTTCTCATTTCTAATTTTTGTATTTCTTTGGTCTCGGGTCTGACGCCCTCGATCCACAGATGCGCGATTAGCGCCAGATAGTGACTACCAAGTCAATCGTAACCTTGTGTGTCTACTACCTTCGTCTAATCGCAGTTGATTTGGTCCCTGCAGGGTAATGAGTTTTTCATACACCCAAAAAGAATTGTTTCATTCTTTTTCATACGATTTGGGAATAAGGCTTTTGATGATGCGGACCCGTCAGGGTAGACGAACCGCTCCATAAGCTAATTCCTAAAGGGTATTTGTTAGCGCTTTTTTAGATCGATTAGTGTGGCCGTACTGTTGCATACGTCACCCACGATCAAAAAGGCGACGCCATCATGGCCAAACGCACATCCTCCCGTCAATTTGTTACAGTTTTTGTGTCACTAATACTTTCTTTTGGTGTCAAAGCCGCCGATTTAACCATCGGCTACCAAACCGGCATTGACCCCAGCAAAGTCCCACAGGCCGACGGCCTCTATGAGAAGGCCATCGGGGAAAAAATCGCCTGGCGCCGGTTCAACAGTGGGCCGGAAGTCGTCACCGCCATTGCCTCCGGCGATGTACAGATCGGCAACCTCGGTTCCAGCCCCCTTGCGGCGGCGGCTTCACGGAATCTACCCATCGTCGCGTTCATCGTATCGGCCCAGATCAATACTTCTGAAGCATTGGTGGTGCGTAACGGCAGCCACATTGACGCACCCCAGGATTTGATCGGCAAAACCATCGCCACGCCATTCGTCTCAACCTCTCATTACAGCCTGCTCGGCGCGCTGAAGCACTGGGGACTGGACACCAAGCAGGTCAAGGTGGTGAACCTGCAGCCAGCCGAAATTGCCGCCGCGTGGAAACGCGGCGATATCGACGGTGCCTTCGTGTGGTCGCCAGCTTTGGGAGAAATCCGCAAGACCGGCAAGACCCTGACAGACGCGGCCCAGGTGGGTCAGTGGGGTGCGCCAACGTTTGAGGTGTGGGTAGCGCGTAAAGATTTCGCGGAAAAACATCCTGACGTAGTGGCCAAGTTTGCCAAGGTCACCCTGGATTCGTTTGCCGGGTATGCGGCCCATAAAGACGGTTGGACGGTGGATTCCGAGCCGGTGCAAAAAATCGCGAAACTGACAGGCTCGAATGCTGCCGACATTCCGGAGCTGTTGGCCGGCACCACCTTCCCCGATGCCCAGGCACAGCAAACTGACGCGCTGCTTAAAGGCGGTACGGCAAAGGCGATTGGGGAGACGGCGAAGTTCTTGAAGGAACAGGGGAAGGTTGAAGCGGTGTTGCCTGACTATTCGGCCTTTGTGACCGATAAATTCATCAAACCCTGACATCTGTAGGCGCCAGGATGGCGCCTACAGAATGGAGTGTTACAGGGCCTTCTCAAAAATCTTCGAATTACGCTGATAGTTGTACAGCGACGCCCGCGCCGACGGCAGACGATCCACGCTGCTCGGCACAAACCCCCGCTCACGGAACCAGTGGGCGGTGCGGGTGGTGAGCACAAACAAGGTCTTCAACCCCTGCGCACGGGCACGGGCCTGGATGCGCTCCAACAGCACATCGCCACGTGCGCCATGACGGTATTCCGGGTTCACCGCCAGGCACGCCAGCTCACCGGCGTCCGAATCCGCGATCTGGTACAGCGCCGCACAAGCGATGATCATGCCTTCGCGCTCCACCACGCTGAACTGCTCGATCTCACGCTCCAGCACTTCCCGCGAACGGCGCACCAGGATGCCCTGCTCTTCCAACGGGCTGATCAGGTCGAGCAACCCACCCACGTCTTCAATCGCGGCTTCGCGCACCTGCTCGAATTGTTCCTGGGCCACCAGCGTACCGCCGCCGTCGCGGGTGAACAGTTCGGTGAGCAGGGCACCGTCTTCGGCGTAGCTGACAATATGACTGCGCCCTACCCCACCCCGGCACGCTTCGGCGGCCGCATCGAGCAGTTCAGCCTGATAGTTGCTGCTGCCCAGGCGTTGCAAGTGAGCCGGCACTTGTTGTGGGCGCAGCTCGCGGACCAGGCGACCGTTCTCATCGATCAGGCCCATGTCTGCGCCAAACAGCAACAGCTTGTCGGCACCCAGGTCGATGGCCGCGCGGGTAGCGACGTCTTCGCAGGCCAGGTTGAAGATTTCACCGGTCGGCGAGTAGCCCAACGGCGACAGCAGCACGATAGAGCGTTCGTCCAACAGACGGTTGATGCCCTTGCGATCGACGCGGCGCACTTCGCCGGTGTGATGGTAGTCCACGCCGTCCAATACGCCGATGGGGCGTGCGGTCACGAAATTACCGCTGGTTACCCGCAGGCGCGAGCCCTGCATCGGCGACGAGGCCATGTCCATCGACAGGCGCGCTTCAATGGCGATGCGCAGGTGGCCGACCGCGTCGATCACACACTCCAGCGTCGCCGCATCAGTGATGCGCATGCCTTCGTGATAAGTCGGGATCAGGCCACGTGCTTCAAGGCGCACTTCAATCTGTGGCCGCGAACCGTGGACCAGCACCAAGCGCACGCCCAGGCTGTGCAGCAGCACCAAGTCGTGGACGATATTGCCGAAGTTGGGATGCTCTACACCGTCGCCAGGCAGCATGACCACAAAGGTGCAGTCGCGGTGGGCGTTGATGTAAGGGGACGCGTGACGAAGCCAATTAACATAGTCGGGCATAAAACCTGGGCCTGTAATAAAAAGCAGCCGAAAAAGGATGAATCGTGAAAGCGCACAGCGGGCTGATGGTTATCGTCGGAACAGGCTTGGCGACACGCTCACTCTCCTTTCTATGTACGAACAGGTTGGGGTTAATTTATGCAGGTTTCAGGCAGTAATGTTCGATCAGTTCCCGCAATAGACGCACTGTAGGCGTCAAGCGTGACATTTCGAGGTACTCGCCCGGTTGGTGGGCGCAGGCGATATCGCCAGGGCCGAGCACCAGGGTTTCACACCCAAGGCGCTGAAGATAAGGCGCTTCGGTGCCGAACGCTACTGCTTCGGCACGATGGCCGGTCAATCGTTCCGCCACCCGCACCAGTTCGGCATCTTCGGGCTGCTCGAAAGGTGGCACCTCGGGGAACAGCGGCGCGTAATCGATCTTGACCTGATGGCGCTCGGCCAAGGGCACGAGCTTCTGCCGGATAGCGTCGCGCAGTACTTGCGGGTCCATGCCCGGCAGCGGCCGCAGGTCGAACTCCAGGGAACACTGGCCGCAGATGCGGTTGGGGTTGTCGCCACCGTGGATGCAGCCGAAGTTCAGGGTCGGCTGCGGCACACTGAATTGCGGGTTGCGGTACTCGCGCTGCCAGGCCAGCCGCAGGCCGCGCAGTTCGCCAATGGCGTCGTGCATGGCCTCGAGGGCGCTGTGGCCCAGGCTGGGATCCGACGAATGGCCGCTTTGGCCGAGGATGTCGATGCGCTCCATCATTACGCCTTTGTGCAGGCGGATCGGCTTGAGCCCGGTCGGCTCGCCAATCACCGCTGCGCGGCCCAGCGGGCGCCCCGCCTCGGCCAATGCGCGGGCGCCGGACATGGAGCTTTCTTCATCGCAGGTGGCGAGGATCAACAGCGGCTGCTTGAACGGCTGGTCCAGCAACGGCAGCACCGCCTCGATGGCCAGGGCGAAAAAGCCCTTCATGTCGCAACTGCCCAGTCCTACCCAACGACCGTCGACTTCCGTCAGCTTGAGCGGATCGGTCTTCCACAACGCGGCGTCATAGGGAACGGTATCGCTATGGCCTGCCAGCACCAGCCCGCCGGGGCCACTGCCGTAACTGGCCAGGAGGTTGAACTTGCCGGGGCTGACTTGTTGGATGTCGATGGCAAAACCCAGGTCGCCCAGCCAACTGGCGAGCAAGTCGATCACCGGGCGGTTGGTCTGGTCGAGAGAGGCTTGGGTGCAACTGACCGACGGCGCGGCAATCAGCGCGGCGAACTGCTCTTTCATGGACGGTAATGGCATGCGCGGCCTCTCGACTTCCCGGATGAGCCCCACTATAGAGCCATCTGCACGACACAATAAACCGTTGCGGCACGTTGCCGGGCTCAGTCCTGTACACTGCACGACCTTGGCAGCCACTCTTTTCCCCGGCTGCGCTCCCGATCCTGGATGTACCGGCCATGCAAAAAGAAACTGAAATCAAGCTTCGCGTCAGCCGCGAGACCCTCGCCGCGCTGCGTGAGCACCCGCTGCTGAAAAAACGCAACAAAAGTGGCTGGGAACGCCGTGAGTTGATGAACCAGTATTTCGACACCCCCGAGCGCGACCTGGCCCAGGCCAAAGTCGCCCTGCGCCTGCGCAAGGACGGTGACGACATCATCCAGACCCTCAAGACCCGTGGCCAAAGCGTCGCCGGCTTGTCGGAACGCAACGAGTACAACTGGGAACTGCCTAAAGCCAAGCTCGACGTGAAGAAACTCGACGGCGAATGCTGGCCCGAGCAACTGGCCGAGCTGGACAAAAAGACCCTCAAGCCGATCTTCACCACCGACTTCGTGCGTGAACGCGCCGAAATCGCCTGGGGCCGTGGCAAGGCCAAGGTGGTCATCGAAGCCGCCCTGGACCTGGGCCACGTGGTGGTCGGCAAGCAAAAAGAAGAAATCTGCGAGCTGGAACTGGAACTGCGCGAAGGCGAACCGGCTGCACTGCTGGAGTTGGCCGCCGAACTGGCCGCCACCCTGGCCCTGATGCCGTGCGATATCAGCAAGGCCGAGCGCGGCTACCGCCTGTACGACGCCAGCAGCTATTCCCTGAGCCTGCCGGCGCCGCAGATCCACGCTGAAATGCCGCTGGACGACGCCTTCGCCGCCATCATGTGGCACCTGCTGGGCAGCAGCCAGCGCCTGGCTGAGCAATACCGTTTCAATGGCCACTGGCGCCTGTTGCAAGACTGGGTCGACAACCTTGGCGAACTGCGCGCCCTGATCGGCAGCCTCGGCCAAGCCGCGCCACGCCAATCCACCAGCGAACTGCGCAGCGCACTGGATGCCCTGTTGGAAGACTGGCGCCCACTGGTACAAGCCGGTGACGACGACGAAGACATTCGCAAAGCCGCACCGGAACAATTCGCCGAAGAACTGGAAGACGTGCGCTGGGGCCTGTTCTCACTGAACGCTTCGCGCTGGCTGATGGCCCGTACCTGGACCGCCGACCGCAACGTACGTGGCAACCGCCAAGGCGCTGCGCAAATCACCAACTGGCTGCCACGCCTGCTGGCCGACGACGCCGTCGCCCTGCAACTGCCGCGTTACCAGCAACAGCCGGAAGACCTGGCCGAGCAGCTGCCGCGCATCGAACGCATCCAAGCCTGGTTGCACCATGCACGTCAGGTGGTCGACATCCCGGAGCTGGACCGTCTGTACGGCGAGCTGAACAAGTTGGCGCAACTGGCCAACCAGCCGATCACCGATGAGTCGCTGGATGCGCGGATGCATCAAGCGATTGCGGTGTATCAGAACCGTGCGTGGAAGACGCTGCTGCGTCTGTAAAATCGCTGTCTCCAGCCTGTCAGCGCAATACTGGCAGGCTGGTGGTGGACTTGATCTCCGACAACGCCACAATCGAATTGACCTCCTGAATCCCCGGCACCATCGACAACTTCTCGAAGAAAAACCGCTCATACGCCTCGATGTCCGAGGTGACGATGCGCAGCAGAAAATCCACCGCCCCCATCAACACATAACACTCCAGCACTTCCGGAAACCCGCGAATCGCGTCAGTGAACTCGGTGAAGTTGGAGCGGCCGTGGGCGTTGAGTTTGACCTCGGCGAAAATCTGCGTGTTGAGGCCGATCTTCTTGCGGTCCAGCAACGTCACCTGACCGCGAATCACCCCCTCTTCCTTGAGACGTTGAATACGCCGCCAGCACGGTGACTGGGATAAACCGACCTGCTCGGCGATCTGCGCGCTGGACAGCGAGGCGTCCTCTTGCAGCAGGGCCAGGATACGGCGGTCGTAGACGTCCAACTCGCTGTGCATACAAATTCCTTTAATAACGCTTATTTTGAATTGATCAATTCGATTAAATCCGAAACAGGCTCATCTTAGATAAGAAATCTCTGTTGGCGAATGTAAAAATTCCTTCAGTCGAATCTGGAGCTTTCCCATGCACGCCGTCGAAACCACTCACACTGTTACCCGCGTCGATGCGTGGGCCGTCACCAGCGTTCATTGCCAGGCGCACTACCGGATCGTCGCCGAGGCGGAGCCTGATCTGTTATGCCGGGTCCTCAACTATTTCGCGCTGCAATTCCTCACGCCGCGACAGGTCACGGTGAATCGGAAAGATGACGTGCTGAACATCGACATCGTGATGGATGGCCTGAGCTGGCACCGCGCCCAAGTGGTCGGTGAAAAGATTCGAAACCTGATCAGCGTGTGCACGCTGGATATGTGGTCTGCTGATTCCGTGGGGCCTCAAGCGGTGGTGGCGGTCGCCCAGTAAAAGCCTGCAATACACGCTGGGAGGCAGATACTCATCGGCTGGCTAGCCTGGGATTTACACCCACTGCCCCCAGGAAAACCTTCATGCCGGTTGATCAACGATTGGAACTGCATCAGCTGTTGCCGGCTTTGGTCGAAGGGCGGCTGATCACGCCTGAACTCGCCCAACGCTTGTCGGCATTGCCGGCCAGCAACACTCAGCACCCCTTGGAGAGCATCGCAGCCCAAGGCCCGTGCCTGGAAACCCTGACCGAATGGCTCGCCCAACAGGCCGGGCAACCCTATCTGCGCATCGACCCGTTAAAGATCGACGTGGCGACGGTGGTGCCGCTGATGTCCCACGCATTCGCCCAGCGTCACGCCATCCTCGCGGTGGCGGTGGATGCGCAAACCGTCACGGTCGCCAGCGCCCAGCCCCATGTCAGCAGCTGGGAAGCCGGGCTCTCGCAGGTGCTCAAGCGTTCGATCACGCGCGTGGTCGCCAATCCCCAGGATATTACGCGCTGCATCGGTGAGTTCTACCGGCTGGCGAAGTCCGTCAGCGGCGCCGATCAGAAGGTCGCGGCGCCTGGCAATGTCGACCTGCTCAACCTGGGCGCCAGCGACCAGGAGCCGGATGCCAACGACGCGCACATCGTCAATATCGTCGATTGGCTACTGCAATACGCGTTCGCCCAGCGCGCCAGCGATATCCATATCGAGCCCTGCCGTGAACAGGGGCGTGTGCGCTTTCGCATCGACGGGCTGCTGCACGACGTCTATCAGTTCCCGGCCCAGGTAACGATGGCGGTGGTCAGCCGCCTGAAAAGCCTGGGTCGCATGAACGTGGCAGAAAAACGCAGGCCCCAGGACGGCCGGGTCAAGACCAAAAGCCCGGCGGGCGCGGAAGTTGAACTGCGCCTTTCCACCTTGCCCACGGCGTTTGGCGAGAAGCTGGTGATGCGGATTTTCGACCCGCAGGTGCTGCTCAAGGGCTTTGACCAGCTGGGTTTATCGGCGGATGACCAGCAACGCTGGCAATCCATGACGCGCCAGACCCACGGCATCATCCTGGTGACCGGCCCGACCGGTTCAGGCAAGACCAGCACGCTCTACACCACGCTCAGGCAACTGGCGACCCGGGAGGTCAACCTGTGCACCGTGGAGGATCCCGTCGAGATGGTCGAACCGGCGTTCAACCAGATGCAGGTGCAGCACAACATCGACCTGACCTTCGCCAGCGGCATCCGCGCCCTGCTGCGCCAGGATCCGGACATCATCATGATTGGCGAGATCCGCGACCAAGAGACCGCCGAAATGGCGATCCAGGCCGCACTGACCGGGCATCTGGTGCTGTCGACCTTGCATACCAACGACGCGCCCAGCGCCATCAGCCGCTTGCAGGAACTGGGCATTGCTCACTATTTGATCAAGGCCACACTGTTGGGGGTGATGGCACAGCGGTTGGTGCGGGTTTTGTGTCCTCACTGCAAGCGGACGCTGGGTGGGGTCAATGAGGCGGTCGGATGCGTGGAATGTCGACACAGCGGTTATCGGGGCCGAGCCGGTGTGTACGAAATCATGGTGCTCAACGAAGCGCTCAAGACGCTGATCACGCCCGGCGCCGATGTGCAGGCGCTGCGCCAGGCGGCGATTGCCCAAGGCATGTGCAGCCTGCGCATGGCCGGCCTGCAAAAGGTCGAGGCGGGGCAGACCACGATGGCGGAAGTATTACGAGTAACGCCTGGGGATTCGGTAACAAATCCTTTGTTTGATCAGCAGTGAAACCGTTCTTATCGGTGACAACACCGTTACAATCGGCCCAACGTCGTTTCACTGACACATTCAGATAGGGAATCGCTATGCAGATCGGAACCGTATTGCTTCTTTTCGTGGGCTTGGCCATCGCCATCCTGTTCATGGGCTTCAAGGTCGTCCCCCAGGGTTACCAGTGGACAGTCGAGCGTTTCGGCCGCTACACCAACACCCTCAAGCCTGGCCTGAACATCATCATCCCGGTCATGGACCGCATCGGTCGCAAGATCAACGTGATGGAAAGCGTGCTGGATATCCCGCCCCAGGAAGTCATCACCGCCGACAACGCCACCGTGCAGATCGACGCCGTGTGCTTCTTCCAGGTGGTCAACACCGCCCAGGCCGCGTACGAGGTAAACAACCTCGAACACGCCATCCGCAACCTGCTGCAAACCAACATCCGTACCGTGCTCGGTTCCATGGAGCTGGATGCCATGCTCAGCCAGCGTGACGGCATCAACGAGAAACTGCTGAAAACCGTGGACGAAGCCACCGCGCCATGGGGCATCAAGATCACCCGTATCGAGATCAAGGACATCAGCCCACCTGCCGACCTGATGGCCGCCATGTCGGGCCAGATGAAAGCCGAACGGATCAAGCGTGCGCAAATCCTTGAAGCTGAAGGCTTGCGCGCCTCCGCGATCCTGACCGCCGAAGGCAAGAAGCAGGCGCAAATCCTGGAGGCCGAAGGTAGCCGGCAGGCGGCATTCCTTGAGTCCGAAGCCCGTGAGCGTCAGGCCGAAGCAGAAGCCCGCGCGACCCAGGTGGTGTCGGAAGCGATTGCGTCGGGCAACGTGCAGGCGGTCAATTACTTCGTCGCGCAGAAATACATCGATGCGCTGGGCAAGCTGGCATCGGCCAACAACAGCAAGGTCATCCTGATGCCGCTGGAAGCCAGCCAGGTGATCGGTGCGGTTGGTGGTATCGGCGAGATCGTCAAGGCAACGTTCGACAACAAGAAAGGCTGAGGCCAGCGCCATGTGGGATTTCCTGCAGCATCTGTCGTTTTGGGATTGGCTGGCGCTGGGTACGGTGTTGTTGATCCTTGAGGTATTCGGCGCCGGTGGTTACCTGCTGTGGATGGGCATCGCGGCGGCGGCCGTGGGGGTGATCAAGTTTTTGGTGCCACCCTTGGGGCTAGAGTGGCAACTGCTACTGTTTGCCGTGCTGTCGATCGTCACAGCCGTGTATTGGTGGAAGCGCCAGCGCAGCAGTGCCAAGGTCAGCGACCAGCCGGGGCTGAACGAGCGCGGCTCGGAGCTGATCGGCCGCACCTTCGTGGTGCATCAGGCGATTGTGGACGGCCGGGGCAAGGTAAAGGTGGGTGACGGCGTGTGGATGGTCACTGGCCCGGACAGCCCCGTAGGCGCTCAAGTCCGGGTAGTTGGCCAGGAAGGTGTGGTGTTAAGGGTTGAAACTGTTTAGTCAGTGATGGAACTCGGTTGGACTAACTACAATCATAAAGTACAGATAACCCACCCGGAGTCACCCATCATGCGTCTTAAATATGCTGTCGCAACCCTTGCTGTGCTTTCCCTCCCTGTCGGTTCAGCCATGGCCGACAGTTTCTGGCGCAACGTCATCTCGTCTGGCGCCACTACCGGCTCGACGTACCTGACGTTCAAAGACCACAAGCTGGTGGTCGCCGCACAAGACGACGCAGGCAGCTTTGTTGCCAGCGATGGCGGCATCCGTGGCCCGTACCTGGAAGCGGCGATGCAGAAAGTCCGCGCCGATAACCCTGGCCTGCAAGCCACGGATATGGAGCTGGCAAACGCCATCCTCGCGAAAAACGCCGTTACCGAGTGATCCCATCACTTTGAAAAGTGCCGCTTTTAAGCGGCATTTTTTTGTCCACGTTTTTACCGTCAGCATGACAATTCATTCACGGGCGACAGGCTATATTCAGTCAAGCCGTGCAACCATGCCGGTGCTGATACCTCGCTTACTCATCGCCAATCTGAAACGGATGCCTTCGTCGTCATGAGCCAACAGCCCTTCCTGCCGTTCTCCAAACCCACCATCGATGAAGCCACCATCTCGGCGGTCGGCGATGTACTGCGCTCAGGCTGGATCACCAGCGGGCCGAAAGTGCAGGCATTCGAAGCTCAGTTGTCGGAATACTTTGGCGGCCGGCCGGTGCGCACCTTCAACTCGGGCACCTGCACCATGGAGATTGCCTTGCGCATTGCCGGCATCGGGCCGGGTGATGAAGTCATCACCACACCGATCTCCTGGGTGGCCACGGCCAACGTGATCCTGGAAGTCGGCGCCACGCCGGTGTTTGCCGATATCGACCCGGTCACCCGCAACATCGACCTGGCCCAGGTGGAGGCGGCGATTACCCCGCGCACCAAGGCGATCATCCCGGTTTACCTGGCCGGTCTGCCCCTGGACATGCCGATGCTGTACGCACTGGCAAACAAGTACAACCTGCGTATCGTCGAGGACGCTGCCCAGGCATTGGGTTCAAGCTGGGATGGCGAGCGCATCGGCGCCACCGGTGATTTCGTGTCGTTCAGTTTCCAGGCCAACAAGAACATCACCTCTTCAGAGGGCGGTTGCCTGGTGTTGAACAACGCCGAAGAAGCGCGTCTGGCCGAGAAGTATCGCCTGCAAGGCGTCACCCGTACCGGCTTCGATGGCTTGGATGTAGATGTGCTGGGCGGCAAGTTCAATATGACCGACATCGCCGCCGCCATTGGCCTGGGGCAGTTTGCCCATATCGAGAAGATCACCGCGCATCGCCAGAACCTGGCGCGGCACTACCTCAAGTGCTTTGGCAGTGATTTTGAAGCGTTGTACGGCGCACAACTGCCACCGGCCGACTTCGAAAACAGCAACTGGCACCTGTTCCAACTGGTGCTGCCAGAGCGTCAGGACGGCCTGCCAGCCCGCGCCACCTTCATGGAGCAGATGCAGGCCCACGGCGTCGGCATTGGCTATCACTACCCGCCGATCCACCTGCTGAGTCTTTATCGGGCACAGGGCTTCAAGGAAGGCATGTTCCCGGTGGCAGAAAAGGTCGGTCGTTTGATCGTGTCGTTGCCGATGTTCACGGCGATGACGGAGGCGGATGTGGAGCGGTCGGTAGCGGCAGTGAAAGCGGTTCTACAGCGCTGAAAGCACATTGCGGGAGCCGGATAACCGGCTCCCGCAACAGAATCACTCGCCGATGGCGGCTTTGTAGCCAGCAGCATCCAGCAGTTTTTCCAGATCAGCCGGATTGCTCGGCTTGAGCTTGAAGATCCACGCGCCGTACGGGTCGGAGTTCAGCAGCTCAGGGCTACCGCTCAGCTCTTCATTGACGGCAATCACTTCGCCTGCAACCGGAGCGTAGATGTCCGAGGCGGCCTTCACCGACTCAACCACACCCGCTTGGCCGGCAGCGTCAAACTGCGCGCCCACTTCGGCCAACTCGACAAACACCACATCACCCAACGCTTCCTGAGCATGGTCGGAAATACCGACGGTCACGGTGCCGTCAGCTTCCAGGCGTGCCCATTCGTGGCTTTCGGCAAAACGCAGGTCGGCAGGGATATCGCTCATAATCTGTGTCCTCAAGAAGTAATGTCAGCGGCCATTGGCCTGCCGGAAATAGGTTAGATCAAGGTTTTGCCATGGCGCACGAAGGTCGGTTTGACCACTCGAACCGGGTACCACTTGCCGCGGATTTCCACTTCGGCCCGATCAGCCGTTGCCGTCGGTACTCGCGCCAGGGCAATGGATTTGCTCAGCGTAGGAGAGAAACTACCACTGGTGATCTCCCCTTCGCCAATATTGGCGATACGAACCACCTGGTGAGCACGTAAAACTCCACGTTCTTCCAGTACCAGCCCGACCAGTTTGAACTGCACACCCGCGGCTTTTTCCGCTTCCAGCGCGGCGCGGCCGATGAAGTTGCGCTCGGCCGGCTCCCAGGCAATGCTCCAGGCCATGTTCGACGCCAACGGCGAAACGTCCTGATGGATGTCCTGACCGTAGAGGTTCATGCCCGCCTCCAGGCGCAGGGTATCCCGGGCGCCAAGGCCGATGGGGGAAATACCGGCACCTACCAGGTCGTTGAAAAAGCCCGGCGCCTGATCGGCCGGCAGGACAATCTCCAGACCATCTTCGCCGGTATAACCCGTGCGGGCGATAAACCAATCGCCGTCGGCCTGGCCTTCGAAGGGTTTGAGCTGGTGAATCAGCGCGCCGCGCGACTGGGTCACCAGCTCGGCAATCTTCTGCCGGGCGTGGGGGCCTTGGATAGCGAGCATGGCCAGCTCAGGGCGTTCATGCAGCTGCACCTGGTAATTGCCCAGTTGCGCGTGCATCCAGGCCATGTCCTGGTCACGGGTGGCGGCATTCACCACCAGCCGATAAGCGGACTCGGTGCGGTAGACGATCATGTCGTCCACCACGCCGCCCTTTTCGTTGAGCATGGCGCTGTACAACGCACGGCCGCAGCCGTGCAGGCGTTCGACATCATTGGCCAGCAGGTACTGGAGCCATTCCTTGGCCTGGGGGCCGGTGACATCGATCACGGTCATATGGGATACATCGAACACCCCGCAGTCGCGTCGCACCTGGTGGTGTTCTTCAACCTGCGAGCCGTAGTGCAGAGGCATATCCCAACCGCCAAAATCGACCATTTTCGCGCCGAGGGCGAGATGCAGGTCATACAGAGGCGTACGCTGTCCCATGGGTTTCTCCTTCCGGGCGTGGCGAAGGTGCGCGGAGCTACTGTTCGCGCTGAACACCTTGAATTACAAGGCCTGCAGCCACGCCCAGCGACCCGCTCCGAAAGACGAAGCGCACCGAATGCCGCGCATTGTAGCCGCAAGCCGTAGGACTGGCACCTAACCGATTTGCCGGGCGGAGCGTCGAATCAGCCCGATCACCGGCAACAGGCCGACCAGCACCAGTGTCAACGCGGGCAAAGAGGCCCTTGCCCATTCGCCTTCACTGGTCATTTCAAAGATGCGCACGGCCAGCGTGTCCCAGCCGAACGGGCGCATCAGCAGGGTCGCGGGCATTTCCTTGAGCACATCGACAAACACCAGCAGTGCCGCACTCAAGGTCCCCGGCAGCAACAACGGCAGATACACTTTGCAAAACAGTCGCGGGCCACTGACGCCAAGACTGCGTGCTGCTTCCGGCAGGGAGGGCCGGATGCGCGCCAGGCTGTTTTCCAACGGCCCATAGGCCACCGCCAGGAAACGCACCAGATACGCCAGCACCAACGCCGACAGGCTGCCCAACAGCAATGGCTTGCCCGCGCCGCCGAGCCAGCCGGACAGCGGCACCACCAGTTCACGGTCCAAATAGCTGAACGCCAACATGATCGACACCGCCAACACCGAACCCGGCAAGGCATAACCGACATTGGCCAGGCTGATGCCGGAGCGGATCGCCCGCGTCGGCGCCAGCCGGTTGGCGAAGGCCAGCACCAGCGCCACGCTGACTGTGATCAGGGCAGCGATCCCGCCCAGATAAAGCGTGTGAACAATCAGGCCGGAGTAGCGTTCATCCAGATCGAAGCGACCGCGCTGCCAGAACCAGGCAACCAGTTGCAGCATCGGGATCACAAAGGCACAGGCGAACACCAGCCCACACCAACTACTCGCCGCTGCCGCCTTGAACCCGCGCAGGTGATACAGCGCCTTGCCCCGTGGCCGCTCGTTGCTCGGTCGGCTGGCGCCCCGTGCTCGCCGCTCGCCATACAGCACCAGCATCACCACCAACAGCAACAAGCTGGCCAACTGGGCGGCGCTGGACAGGCTGAAAAAGCCGTACCAGGTCTTGTAGATGGCGGTGGTGAAGGTATCGAAGTTGAACACCGAGACCGCACCAAAATCCGCCAGGGTCTCCATCAATGCCAATGCCACCCCGGCGCCAATCGCCGGCCGCGCCACGGGCAGGGCCACATGCCAGAACGCGCGCCACGGCGATTGCCCCAACACCCGCGCCGCTTCCATCAGGCCTTTGCCCTGGGCCAGGAATGCGCTGCGCGCCAGCAGATAAACGTAGGGATAGAACACCAGCACCAACACGATGATCACACCGCTGGTGGAACGCACCCGAGGCAGCCTCAAGCCACTGCCAAACCATTCGCGCAGCAGGGTTTGCACCGGGCCGGAGAAATCCAGCAAGCCGACAAATACAAAAGCCAGAACGTAGGCCGGAATGGCGAACGGCAGCATCAACGCCCAATCGAGCCAGCGCCGGCCGGGGAACTCGCAGAGGCTGGTCAGCCAGGCCAGGCTCACGCCCAGCAGGGTCACGCCGACGCCGACACCCAACACCAGGGTCAGGGTGTTGCCCAGCAGGCGCGGCATCTGGGTTTCCCAGAGGTGGGACCAGATTTGTGCATCGATGCTTTGCCAGGACAGCAACAGCACGCTCAGCGGCAGCAGCACCAGGGCAGCGACGGTGAAGACCGGCAGGTACCAGCGGCGTTGGGCGGGGTAGGCCAATGAGAAACTCTCAGAATAATAAAGATTTTCAAGCCGCCGCTAACCAATGTGGGAGCGGGCTTGCTCGCGAATGCAGTGTATCAGCCACACATGTATCGACTGACACGACGCTTTCGCGAGCAAGCCCGCTCCCACATTTCGATCTGCGGCGTTTTAAAAATTTAGTTCCAGCCAGCCCGATCCATCAACCGAATCGCCTCAGCCTGGCGCTTGCCCGCCACTTCCACCGGCAAGGTGTCCGCCACGAACTTGCCCCAGCTCGCGACTTCCGCCGACGGCGGTACGGCCGGGTTGGCCGGGAATTCCTGGTTCACGTCGGCAAAGATCTTCTGCGCCTCAGGCGTGGTCATCCACTCCACCAGTGCCTTGGCAGCTTCCGGGTGCGGTGCATGTTGGGTCAGGCCGATGCCCGACAGGTTCACGTGCACGCCACGGTCGCCCTGGTTCGGCCAGAACAGTTTTACCGCCAGGTCCGGCTTCTGTTTGTGCAGGCGGCCATAGTAGTAGGTGTTGACGATGCCCACGTCGCACTGCCCGGCATTGATGGCCTCCAGCACAGCGATGTCATCGGAGAACACATCGGTGGACAGGTTGTTCACCCAGCCCTTGACGATTTCTTCGGTCTTGGCTGCGCCGTGGGTTTCGATCAGGGTGGCGGTCAGCGACTGGTTGTAGACCTTTTTCGCCGTGCGCAGGCACAGGCGGCCTTCCCACTGTTTGTCGGCCAGGGCTTCGTAGGTGGTGAGGTCGCCCGGTTTTACCCGGTCGGTGGAATAGGCGATGGTCCGCGCGCGCAGGCTCAAGCCGGTCCAGGTGTGTTTGGACGAGCGGTATTGCAGAGGGATGTTCTTGTCGATCACCGGGGAAGTGAACGGTTGCAGGATGCCCATTTGCTCAGCCTGCCAGAGGTTGCCGGCATCGACGGTGAGCAGCAGGTCGGCGGTGGCGTTTTCGCCCTCGGCCTTGATGCGCTGCATCAGCGGGGCTTCCTTGTCGGTGATGAATTTCACCTGCACGCCGGTTTTCTTTGTGTAGGCGTCGAACACTGGCTTGATCAGTTCGTCGATGCGCGAGGAGTAGACCACCACTTCGTCGGCGGCCTGCACGGTGGTGCTGCCGATCAGGGTGAGTGCCAGGGCAGTCAGGAGGCGCTTGGGTGCCAACATGGGTGCGGTCTCTCATTTGCAAAAAGAGGGCAAATGATAAGGACTCACATTTGGTAGCGCTTGGTGGAGGCGTTACCAGATGTTGCACGACTGTTTCAGGGCTGGGCCAGCTCCGGCAGATCCCCGCTCAGACCCAGCGCCTGGCGCACAAAGACGGCCTTGGCCTCGGGCATCTGGTCGACCATTTTCAAACCGGCGTTGCGCAACCAGCGCAGCGGCAGTTGATCGGCCTGGAACAGTCGCTCAAAACCCTCCATCGCCGCCATCAACGCCAGGTTGTGCGGCATGCGTCGACGCTCGTAGCGGCTCAGCACCTTTACATCCGCCAGGCGCTCGCCGCGCTCGGTTGCCGACAACAAGACTTCAGCCAGTGTCGCCGCATCCAGGAACCCCAGGTTCACGCCCTGCCCCGCCAAGGGGTGGATCACGTGCGCCGCGTCGCCAATCAACGCGAGGCCTTCGGCCACATAGCGCTTGGCGTGACGCTGGCGCAGTGGCACGCAGACGCGCGGATCGGCGCTAAGCACCGTGCCGAGCCGCCCTTCGAAGGCGCGCTCCAGCTCACGGCAGAAGCTTTCATCATCCAGCGCCATCAAACGCTCGGACTCGGCGGGCGTGGTCGACCAGACTATCGAACACCAATCTTCCTGCCCGTCCCGCACCAGCGGCAAGAACGCCAATGGGCCGGTGTCGGTAAAGCGTTGCCACGCGGTGCGCTGGTGCGGCTGGCTGCTGCGTACGCTGGTGACGATGGCGTTATGCAGGTAATCCCATTCGCGGGTCGCGGTGCCGGTCAGGCGGCGCACGGCGGAATTGGCGCCATCGGCAGCCACCACCAACGGCGCACGCAACGTGCGGCCGTCGGCCAGGGTCAGCAGCCAGTCATCGCCGGAGCGGCGCATCTGTTCCAGGCGTGCATTGGCCAGCAGGCCCAGGTCGCAGTCGTGCAGGCGGTCGAGCAGCGCATCCTGCACCACGCGGTTCTCGACGATATGCCCCAGCACCTCGGCATGCACACTGGCGGCCGAAAAGTGGATCTGCCCGGTGCCGCTGCCGTCCCACACTTGCATCTCGCCATAAGGGCTGGCACGGCGCGAGACGATGCCGTCCCACACGCCCAGGCGCTCGAGGATGCGCTGGCTGGCGGCCGACAAGGCGCTCACGCGGGGTTCGAATGCGGCCTCGCGGTCGAACGGCTTGACGCTCAGCGGGCTGCCGTCGAGCAGCAGCACCTGCAAGCCACTGCCCTGCAACGCCAGCGCCAGGGCGCTTCCGACCATTCCGGCCCCGACAATCAGCACATCTGCGCGCATGTCCATGCTTTAAGCCTGTCTCGCTGTCGGCTTGCGCCGCACGTAAAGGGTTTTGTCGACTCGCGCCACCAGGGTGCCGGAGCCGTCATGAATCTGGACCTTGAGGTGGGGCAGGTACTTCTCGCCCCCTTCGGTCTGCCGGCGGATCTCATCGAGTAAGGCATCGTCGATGGAAAACTCGGCATATACCGGGCCTTTGCCCGGCGAAATGAAATCGATACTCGCCGCCTTGTCCCACACGATGTAGTCGCGGCCCAGGTTCTCCATCAACAGCAGCATGTAGAACGGGTCGACCATCGAATACAGGCTGCCGCCAAACTGCGTACCGACGTAATTGCGGTTGTACCAGCCCAGGCCCATGCGCACTTTGACATGCCGGAAGTCCGCGCTCAGTTCTTGCACCCGTACGCCCGCGCCGAGGTACGGCGGATACAGGCTCAGGAACCAGCGCAATAACCGCGCCTTGCCCAGGCGCTCAATCAACCAGTTACGCATCGGGACGGGTACCCAGGCCCATGGCCTGACGGGCGAACCAGCGCTTGGCCGGCGGCAGCAAGTCCAGGCCCAGCAGGCCCATGTTGCGGCCCAGGGCGACCAGCGGTTGGGCACTGCCGAACAGGCGCGTGACCTGGTCGGAGAAGCCCACGGTGAGTTTCTGGTCGAGGCGCTGGCGCTCGCGATAACCCTGCAAGGTGGCCAGGTCACCCGGCACTTGCGGTCCCGCCAACAAGGCTTCAGCCAATGCATTTGCATCACGCAGGGACAGGTTGAAGCCCTGCCCCGCAATCGGGTGCAGGCTGTGGGCCGCGTTGCCGAGGATCGCCAGGTGCGAGCGCACTTGCTCCTCGGCTTCCACCAATGTCAGCGGGTACAGATGACGGGCGCCGACTTGCTTCAGCGTGCCCAGGCGGTAGCCGAACACGCCCTGCAACTCGCTCAAAAAGCTGCGCTCGTCGAGATTGGCCAGGCGCTGCGCGTCCATGCCGATGCGCGTCCACACCAGTGCGCAGCGGTTGTCCGGCAGCGGCAGCAGGGCCATCGGGCCTTCATCGGTGAAACGCTCGAAGGCCTCACCGTTATGGGATTCGCTTGGAGTGATATTGGCGATCAGCGCGCTCTGGTTGTACGGGCGGGTTTTCACGCCGATGCCCAGTTGCTCACGCAGGCCGGAGCGGCCACCGTCAGCCAGCACGGCGAGGTCGCATTCCAGCACAGTTTCATCGTTGAGGGTCAGGCGGTAGCCATCGGGCAGCGGTTCCATGCGTGTGACTTCGGCCGGGCAACGCCAGCTGACCACCTCTTTGTCCAGGCCTTGCCACAGGCATTGGCCCAGCCAGGCGTTCTCCACCACGTAGCCGAGGGCCGGCACGCCCTCTTCCATGGCGGACAGGCGCGCGGTGGAGAAACGCCCACGGTCAGACACGTGGATCTGCTTGATCGGCTCGGCGCGGCGCGAAATCTCTTGCCACAAACCCAGGCGCTGATAGATCTGCCGCGCACCAAAGGACAACGCAGAAGAGCGCGCATCGTAGCTCGGCTGGTAGCTGTCGCCCGGCGCAAAAGGTTCGATCAGCACGATCTTCCAGCCGCGCGCCTTGGCCCCAGCCTGCAACGCCAGCGCCAGGCTGGCGCCGACCAGGCCGCCGCCAATGATTGCCAGGTTGACCCGGCTCATCGGGCAGCCGCCATTAACGCTTCAATTTCAGCGACGGTCTTGGGCACGCCACCGGTCAGGATTTCACAGCCTTGCTTGGTCACTACCACGTCGTCCTCGATGCGTACGCCAATGCCACGCCATTTCTTTGCCACATTCGGGTTGTCCGGCGAAATATAGATGCCCGGTTCTACGGTCAGCGCCATGCCGACTTCCAGCACCCGCCATTCACCGCCCACTTTGTACTCGCCCACATCATGCACATCCATGCCCAGCCAGTGGCCAGCGCGGTGCATGTAGAAGGCTTTATAGGCTTCGCTGGCGATCAACTCGTCGACGTCACCCTGCAGCAACCCCAGCTTCACCAAGCCAGCAGTAATCACCTGCACGGTTGCCTCATGCGCCTGGTTCCAATGCTTGTCCGGGGCGATTTCGGCAAACGCGGCTTCCTGGGAAGCCAGCACAATTTCGTAGATCGCCTTCTGTTCCGGCGAAAACCTGCCATTGACCGGCCAGGTGCGGGTGATGTCGCTGGCGTAGCAGTCGATCTCGCAGCCGGCGTCGATCAGCACCAGATCGCCGTCCTTGAGCAGCGCGTCATTCTGCTGGTAATGCAGGATGCAGCTGTTGCGCCCGGCGGCGACGATGGAGCCGTAGGCTGGCATTTTCGCGCCGCCTTTGCGGAATTCATAATCCAGCTCGGCTTCCAGGCTGAACTCATGGAGACCGGCACGGCTGGCCTGCATCGCCTTCACGTGGGCGGCGCAGGAGATTCGCGCGGCCTCGCGCATCACCTTCACTTCCGCAGCCGATTTATACAGGCGCATGTCGTGGAGCAGATGATCCAGCGCAACGAATTCGTTCGGTGGCTGGGCGCCCAGGTGGGCCTTGGAGCGGATCACGTTGATCCATTCCATCAGGTGCCGGTCGAACTCGGCATTGCTGCCCATGGCCGAGTACACCCGGTCGCGACCTTCGATAAGGCCGGGCAGGATGTCGTCGATATCGGTGATAGGAAACGCGTCGTCGGCGCCAAAATCACGGATCGCGCCTTCGGTGCCCGCGCGCAGGCCGTCCCACAGTTCGCGTTCGGCGTTGCGCTCGCGGCAGAACAGCACGTACTCGCCGTGCTGGCGACCGGGCATCAGCACAATCACCGCTTCCGGCTCGGGGAAACCGCTCAGGTACTGGAAGTCACTGTCCTGGCGGTACACGTGTTCGACATCGCGATTGCGGATCGCCACGGCGGCAGCCGGCAGGATCGCGATGCTGTTGGGTTCCATCTGCGCCATGAGCGCCTTGCGGCGTCGGGTGTATTCCGCTCGGGGGATATGGATCATGGGCAGATGGGCTTCCCTTCTTAGTGCAGCGACGGCTTGGGTGCAGCGGGTTCAGCGGACTTCTTGGTCTCGGTGAACAGCAGCAGCGGCGCGACGCGCAGGTATTCCATGACTTCCATGTAGTCGCCTTCGCCGTCTTCGGACTCTTCCAGGGCGTCTTGCACCTGGGAGATCGCCGCCAGGTCCTGCAATACTTCCTTGGCGTCGGTGCTCAGTTCCAGGCCGCCGGCGTTGACGCCGAAACCGTGGAGGAAGCCCTGGCACCATTGGCCCAGGGCGGCGGCGCGTTCCGCGAGCGGCGCATCGTCGGTCGGTAGCAGCAGGACCACGGTGACGTCATCACCGGTCAGCTCGCCCTTGACCATCTCTTGCAGGCCGATCAGCGCGTTGCGCACGTTGTCGGTCGGTTCGGTCTCAAGCAGCTCGGCCACGTCAGCCAGCCAGTTGTCGGCATCAAAGCCAACGCCGGTGCAGCTGCGGCCCAGCAATACGCCGTGCAGTTCAGCAGGCGAGCAAGGGTGGCCGCTGGTGCTCAGCAGTTTGGAAAAAGCGTCGTACGGGGAGTTCTGAATAGGCATGGTGAGCTAGGCGCCAGACGGCGCAATGTCTAGAATGGAGCGCTGTATCCTAGCACCGGCAGACGTACCAAGACTATCAAGGGCGTCAGATCGTTTATCCTGCAGTTGCCATTCATCAGACAAATCCAGTGGAACCCAATGGAAGACACCGACCTGCAAGCGCTGATGGCCAGACTCGAATTGCTAATTACCCGGGTCGAGCAACTAAAGAGTCAAAACGGACTCCTATTAGCTCAGGAAAAGACCTGGCGCGAGGAACGCGCTCACCTCATTGAAAAAAACGAAATCGCCCGGCGTAAGGTCGAATCGATGATTTCGCGCCTGAAGGCCCTGGAGCAAGACTCATGAGTTCAAGCAATAGCGTCACCGTGCAGATCCTGGATAAAGAATATTCGATCATCTGCCCCCAGGAAGAGCGCAACAACCTGGTGAGCGCCGCCCGCTACCTGGATGGCAAGATGCGTGAAATCCGCAGCAGCGGCAAAGTGATCGGCGCCGACCGTATCGCCGTGATGGCCGCGCTGAACATTACCCACGATCTGCTGCATAAGCAGGAACGCCCTGACGTGCAGGCCAGCGGCTCGACGCGTGAGCAGGTGCGCGACCTGCTGGAGCGTGTCGATCTGGTGCTTTCCAGCGATTCAGACGCACCCAAGGGCTGATTGCCGCGACTGTTTAAGGTATACTCGCCCCACTCCCTGGCGTGTTTGCCAGTCGGCGATGTCCCTGAGCCGATTCGCACTACCCTGGAAGTTGCACGTTGGGCTGGTGTGCATGTCCGCTAGACGGAAAGCCTTAAAGCCTACTGCATCTTCCACCTTGAACTTTCGGGTTCAAGGGCTAAGTCGACAGCGGCTCTGTCGGGGAGCCTGAATTCCCAAACTCAATGCCAGTCCTCGGACTGGCATTGTTTTATGAGCCGGAAACCATGACCGAACCTGCGCCGCTTTCCCGTCCGCAACTTCGACGCATGTTGCGCAAAGCCCGCCGCGCCCTCACGCCGAGCGAGCAACGCAAGGCCGCCCAGGGCCTGTATCGGCAACTGGCACAGCACCCGCTGTTTCGCCGGGCCAAACATATCTCTTTGTATCTACCGACGGACGGTGAAATCGATCCGCGCCTGCTGCTGCGCGCCGCCCAGCGCCGGGGCAAGGCCACTTACCTGCCGGTGCTCAGCGCCTGGCCACGGACCAAGATGGTGTTCCAGCGCGTCAGGCCTGGGGAAAAGCTGCTGCCCAATCGCTTTCGCATCCTGGAGCCACGGGTGAATATCAGCCGCCAGCGCAAAGTCTGGGCCTTGGACCTGGTGCTGCTGCCGTTGGTGGGGTTCGATGATGCCGGTGGACGCCTGGGCATGGGCGGCGGGTTCTACGATCGCAGCCTGGCCTACCTGGCGCGCCGCCAAAGCTGGCGCAAGCCGACGCTGTTGGGTCTGGCCCATGAATGTCAGAAGGTCGATCGATTGATACAGGCAAGCTGGGATGTGCCGTTGGCGGGCACCGTCACCGATAAGCATTGGTATAGTGCGAAGACGCCACTGGAATCAGCGGCGCCTTGAAAGAAGAGTCAGCGTTTGAACGGTTGCGGCTGCTGCTGAGCCAGTTCAACGGGCGCATCGGTCTTGTTCGACCATAAGCTTTGGGCATACCCGGTGGTCACGACGCCCAGACCAAACAAAATCACCAAAATCCATAGTAAATCCGGTTTACGTTGCATCGATTGCCCCCCTGCAGGCACCTCGTACACGATGACAACAACGTTCCAAAGTAGTCCGTTGCAGCTGCGTCAAGCTTTAAAAGCCGGCATTCTGCGGTAACGTGAACCAACACGCAAACCTTGGCGCCAACCGACTGTCGGTTTGTCATCAAATTGCCTGACAACTTGCCCACTGCTTTTTTCAGGAGCCCAAAAATGGCCTATTGGCTGATGAAATCCGAGCCCGACGAACTCTCTATCAAAGGCCTGGAAAAGCTCGGCGAAGCGCGCTGGGACGGGGTTCGCAACTACCAGGCGCGCAACTTCCTGCGTGCCATGGCGGTGGGTGACCAATTTTTCTTCTACCACTCCAGTTGCCCGGAGCCGGGCATTGCCGGCATCGGCAAAATCGTCGAGGCGGCCTACCCGGACCCCACCGCGCTGGAGCCCGAAAGCCACTACTTCGACGCCAAGGCCACTCCGGAAAAAAATCCGTGGAGCGCGATCAATGTCGCTCACGTCCAGACCTTCCCCAACGTGCTTGGCCTGGGCTACCTCAAACAACAATCCGCCCTTGCCGAACTGCCCCTGGTGCAAAAAGGCAGCCGCCTTTCAGTGATGGCCGTCACGCCCGAGCAATGGGCCGCCGTGATCAATTTGCTTTAACTGACCGGTATCAAAGCCCCGCCGGGGCAAACCGCTCAAACTAGGACGCTAATGCCGCAGGAAGCAGCCATGTCGACGAACCACCACGCCTCACGCCTTTTCGCCATCGCCCTCATTGCCTTGTTGCTGGGCGCCGGCGGCTTCGGTTACTGGCGCTCCACCCAGGACCGCCTGCCCGAAGGCCTGAGCATGGGCAATGGCCGTCTGGAATCCACCGAAGTGCAGATCGCCGCCAAGATCCCCGGCCGCCTGGCCGAAGTACGCGTGGACGAAGGCGACAAGGTCCTCAAAGGCCAACTGCTCGCACGCATGGACACTCGCACGCTGGAAGCCCAGCGCGCCCAGGCAGAAGCCGAAGTGCTGCGCGCCAAGGAAAACTTCGCGGCCGCCGAGGCCAACGTGCAATTGCGTCAGAGCGAGCAACTGCTGGCCAACCAGGAACTCAAGCGCACCCAAGAGCTGTACAAGCGCGGCTTTGCCAGCAGCCAGTTGATTGACCAACAGCAGGCACGGCAGAACACCGGCAACGCCGCCGTGATTGCCGCGCAAGCCCAAGTCAATTCGGTGAAGGCGGCGATTGGCGCCGCCGAAGCCCAGGTCGCCCAGCTCACCAGTGAGATCGATGACAGCAGCCTGCGCGCGCCCATCGACGGGATTATCCAACTGCGCCTGGCCGAGCCGGGCGAAGTGCTCGGCGCGGGCGGGCGCGTCCTGTTGCTGATCGACCCCAACGATCAATACATGAACCTCTACCTGCCGGCCTCCGTCACCGGCCGCCTGACCGTCGGCAGCGACGCGCGCATTCTGCTCGACGCCCTGCCCGACCAACCGCTGCCGGCGAAGATCAGCTTTGTCGCCGCCAAATCCCAGTTCACCCCCAAGGAAGTGGAAACCCGCGACGAACGCCAGAAACTGGTGTTCCGCGTCAAACTGCGCCTGACTCAACCCAGCGCCGTGCCCCAGGCCAAACCCGGCATGCCCGGCGCCGGCTACGTGCGCACGGCTGATATCGACTGGCCGGCCAACCTGCAATGACCGCCCTGGCGCTGCAAGCCACGGCGATCAACCACCGCTATGGCAAGCAACAGGCCCTGGTCGACATCACGTTCAGCCTGGCAGCCGGTACGCGTTGCGGGTTGATCGGGCCGGATGGTGCGGGCAAGTCGAGCCTGCTGGGCTTGATCGCCGGGGTCAAAAAGCTCCAGGACGGTCAACTGCAAGTGCTGGGCGGTGCGATTGAAGACCGCCGCCACCGCAACAGCCTGTACCCGCGCATCGCCTTTATGCCTCAAGGGCTGGGCGGCAACTTGTATCCCGAGTTGTCCATCAGCGAGAACATCCGTTTCTTTGCCACGTTGTTTGGCCTGTCGAAAGCCGACTGCGACCAGCGCATGCACAACCTGCTGCTGGCCACCGACCTTGCGCGCTTCGCTGAACGCCCGGCGGGCAAGCTCTCCGGTGGGATGAAGCAGAAACTCGGCCTGTGTTGCGCGCTGATCCACGACCCGGACCTGTTGATCCTCGACGAGCCCACCACCGGCGTCGACCCACTGTCACGCCGGCGCTTCTGGGAGCTGGTCGAAAGCGTCCGCCAAGAACGCCCGCAACTGACGCTGCTGGTGGCCACGGCCTACATGGAAGAAGCCGAGCAATTCGAACATTGCCTGATGCTCGATCGCGGCAAGCTGATTGCAGACGGACTAAGCCGTGAATTGGCGGGCGCGACCGCCAGCGGCAAACTGGACGACGCCTTCACCCACTTCCAGGGCGACAGCGCCCACGCCAACCAGCCGCTGGTGATTCCGCCCAGGGAAAGCAACAACACCGATATCGCCATCGAAGCCCACGACCTGACCCTGCGTTTCGGGGATTTCACCGCCGTGAACAAGGTCAGCTTCGCCATTGGCCGCGGCGAGATCTTCGGCTTCCTCGGCTCCAACGGCTGCGGCAAGACCACCACCATGAAGGTGCTCACCGGGCTGATGCCGGCCACCGAGGGCAGCGCGACGCTGCTGGGCAATCCGGTAAACGCCAAGGACCTCGCGACCCGCAAGCGCGTGGGTTTCATGTCGCAAAGCTTCTCGCTGTATGGCGAACTCAGCGTGCGCCAGAATCTGGTGCTGCATGCGCAATTGTTCGACCTGCCCAAGGCTGACAGCGGCCCGCGCATTGATGAGCTGATCCAGCGTTTCGATCTCGGCGACGTGGCCGAACAGCCCTCCGGCGAACTGCCCCTCGGCCTGCGCCAACGTTTGTCACTGGCCGTGGCAGTGCTGCATCGCCCGGAAGTGCTGATCCTTGATGAACCGACTTCGGGCGTCGACCCGGCGGCGCGGGATGATTTCTGGCGATTGCTGATCGAGCTGTCCCGCGAACAAGGTGTGACGATTTTCCTGTCCACGCACTTTATGAACGAAGCCCAGCGCTGCGACCGCATTTCCCTGATGCACGCGGGTAAAGTGCTCGCCTGCGATACGCCGCAAGCGCTGCAACGGCAATTCCAGGGCGACACCTTGGAAGCCGCGTTCGTCACCTGCCTGGAACAGGCCCAAGGCGAACCTGAGCCCACGGTGCCCGCCGCAACCGTCAGCGAAACCAGCGCGCCGCCGGTGAGCAAACGCGGTTTCAGCCTGGCCCGCCTGTTGGCGGTGGCCAGCCGCGAAGGCAAAGAACTGCTGCGCGACAAGGTACGCATGGCCTTCGCGTTGCTGGGCGCGATGTTCATGATGGTGATCTTCGGCTACGGCATTTCCCTGGATGTGGAGAAACTCGCCTTCGCCGTCTACGACCAGGACCAGACGCCGCAAAGCCGCGCCTACCTGGAGGCGTTCCGCAGCTCACGCTACTTCGCCGAGCAACCGCCGATTCAGGACTCAACTGAATTGCACCGGCGCCTGCAACGTTCGGAAATCAAACTGGCCCTGGAGATTCCACCGGGCTTTGGCCGCGATCTCTACGCCGGCCGCCAGCCCAGCGTGGCCGCCTGGCTCGATGGCGGCATGCCGTTTCGCGCGGAAACCAGCCGCAACTATGTCGAGGCCGTGCACCAGGAAAACCTTCAGCAACTGGCCGAACTGAGCAGCCTGCCGCGCAACAATCCAGCAGCCGCCAAGCTGGAAACGCGCTTTCGCTATAACCAGGACGTAGTCAGCGTGAATGCCATCGGCCCCGGTGTGATGGCGCTGATCCTGGCGTTTATCCCGGCGATGCTCACCGCCCTCGGCATCGTGCGCGAGAAGGAACTGGGCTCAATCACCAACTTCTACGCCACGCCCCTGACTCGCCTGGAGTTTCTGCTCGGCAAACAGGCGCCGTACCTGGCCGTGAGCCTGGTCAACCTGGCAGTGCTGGTGGCGATGAACCGCTGGCTGTTCGGCGTGCCGTTCAAGGGCAGCGGCCTGACGCTGGCGTTCGGCGGCCTGCTCTATGTGCTGGCGACCACCAGCATGGGCCTGCTGATTTCGGCGTTCACCCGCACCCAGATCGCGGCGATCCTCGGCACCATGATCATCACCAGCCTGCCGACCATTCAATTCTCCGGGCTGATCGTGCCACGCTCGTCCCTGGAAGGCGCGGCGGCGTTGATGGGCATGCTATTTCCGGCGGGGCACTTCCTTGATGTCGCCGTGGGCACGTTCACCAAGGCCCTGGACCTGCGCCAGTTATGGCCGCAATGCCTGGCGCTGTTCGGGTTCTTTGTCGGGTTTACCGGGCTGAGCCTGGTCATGCTCAAAAAGCAGGAGGCCTGATGCATAAGTTCGCGCATATCCTGCGCCTGGGGATCAAGGAACTGACCAGCCTGCGCCATGACAGCGTTTTGCTGCTGTTTCTGTTCTACGCCTTCACCGTCGCCATCTATATGCCCGCCGCCGGCTCGGTGATCGGTGTGCACAACGCCAGCGTGGCGTTTGTCGATGAAGACCACAGTTCGCTGTCGCGACAACTGGCCGAGGCGCTGCAGCCGCCCGAGTTTCAGGCACCAACGCCGTTGGCCTATGACCAGTTGGACAAGGTCATGGACAGCGGCGAATACACATTCGTGATCAATGTGCCGGCGAACTTCCAGGCTGACCTGCTGGCCGGCCGCCAACCCGGCGTGCAGGTGAACGTGGACGCCACGGCGATGAGCCAGGCATTCATGGGCGCCGGTTACATCGGGCGGATTTTCCAGCGCGAACTGCTGGCCTACGGCGGCCAGACCGATGCCGCCAGCCAGGCGCCGGCGCTGCTGACGACGCGGGCGCTGTTCAATACCAACCTGGAAGGCGGCTGGTTTTTGGCGGTGATCCAGATCGTCAACAACATCACCATCCTGGCCATTGTGCTCACCGGCACCGCGCTGCTGCGCGAGCGCGAACACGGCACCCTTGACCATTTGCTGGTGCTGCCGCTGACGGCGCTGGAGATCATGCTGGCGAAAATATGGAGCAACATGCTGGTGGTGGTGTTGTGTACCTGGGTGTCGCTGGAGGTGGTGGTCAAGGGGTTGCTTGGCGTGCCGTTGGCCGGGTCGCTGAGTTTGTTCCTGTTTGTGACGGCGCTGTATCTGTTTGCCAGTACGGCGCTGGGGATCTTTCTGGCCACGCTGGCCCGCTCGACACCGCAGTTCGGCTTGCTGGCGATTCCGGTGATTATCCCGATGCTGTTGTTGTCCGGCGGCAGTACGCCGTTGGACAGCATGCCCGAGTGGTTGCAGTGGGTGATGCAGGGCTCGCCGTCGACGCATTTTGTGAGTTTGAGTGCGGCGATTCTGTTTCGGGATGCAGGAGTAAACGTAGTCTGGCCGGAATTGTTGGGATTGGCGGGAATTGGGTTGCTGTTTTTTGCAGTGGCACTAATGCGTTTCAGAAAAACCCTCACGTCTTAACAGTCGAAACTAAAGACACATTGGCTATATAAAAACACTCAACATTCGAAATAAATATAAACAACTGTCATTTATGACAGTTGGAATCCCCTACTACGAATGATTAATTAGCCAGGAAAACCCGCCTAATTCCATTGATATAGGGGAACACCACAAATGGCGACTTCATCAGATAAAAAGAGCAAGGTCGAAGCCCCCCCTTCAAAAACTCAAGTAGTACATGTGAACGTGGACTCGCTATCCGGCACCCATGAGGTCGATCTCTCCAAGGACGGCTTCAGGGGGTGGTTGAGACTCCATTACAAATTTGTTGGCAACGAATTTACTCTATCCACCACTCAATACAAAATTGACAAGGGCGACAACCATGGAGGAAACAAAGCAAATTACAATGTAACGCTGCTACTGGGCGGCACACTTTCTATCGATAATGCCATGCAAAACAATACATGGCACACATGGGCCAGCTCCGTATCCAAGCTTAGTCATGGCACTGAAGTCGTAAACGTCGAAATCATATTTGACAAGGATGCCCAAAGAGATCCCCGAGTGAATAAAGGCTATTTATTCAGTCGCTCGACCACAGAATAGTTTTTTCAACACGTCCTCTTACTGACTACACACTGTCGTAGGCCGCGCGGAGTAAAGGGCACACCGCGCGGCGCTCTTATTGGATGATTAGGTTGTTGAACAACAAATCTTCCACCACCGGCTTGCCGGTCTCGTCATTCATCACTTGCTGGGTTTGCTTCAGGGCCTCCTGACGCAGTTTTTCCTTGCCTTCAACGGTACTCATGGCCTCGTTGGTCTGCTGGGTGAACAACGCCACCAGTTGGTTGCGGATCAGCGCGTCGTTGGCTTTGACGGCAGCAGCCGCTTCGGGGCCGGTCACGCGCAGGGCGATGTCGGCCTTGAACACCTTGAGTTTCGCCGTGCCATCCAGCCCGTAGTTGCCCACGAACGGCGGGCTCAGACTGATATAGCTGACCTTCGGCGCCTCGCCTTCTTTGGCTTCTTCGGCCTGGGCTGCCATGGGCAACGTCAGGGCCAGCATCAACAGGATCCACGCTTTCACAGTTCATTCCTCACATTCGGTTGCCGGGTAGCATAACGCTAGCAAGGCAGAGCACAAGCTTATAGCGGCTTATCAGGCCGGGGCATGCTCGTTGACCCACGGGCGTACCCTCCTACACTTATCGGCCACGACGCCAAAAGGAATAGTCCGATGAAAGCTGTGCTGTGCAAAGCCTTCGGCCCCGCCGAAACCCTGGTGCTGGAAGAGATCGCCAGCCCGGCGATCAAGAAGAACGAAATCCTGCTGGACGTGCATGCCGCCGGGGTCAACTTCCCGGACACGCTGATCATCGAGGGCAAGTACCAGTTCAAGCCACCTTTCCCGTTTTCGCCGGGTGGCGAGGCAGCGGGCGTGATCAGTGAAGTCGGGGAAAAGGTCAGCCACCTCAAAGTCGGTGACCGGGTGATGGCGCTGACCGGCTGGGGCAGCTTTGCCGAGCAGGTCGCGGTGCCCGCCTACAACGTGCTGCCGATTCCGCCGAGCATGGACTTCAACACCGCCGCCGCCTTCAGCATGACCTACGGCACGTCCATGCACGCGCTGAAACAACGCGCCCACCTGCAACCCGGCGAAACCCTGCTGGTGCTCGGCGCCTCCGGTGGCGTGGGCCTGGCCGCCGTGGAAATCGGCAAGGCCATGGGCGCGCGGGTGATCGCCGCCGCCAGCAGCGCCGACAAACTCGCCGTGGCCAAGGCCGCGGGCGCCGATGAGCTGATCAACTACAGCGAAGCCAGCCTGAAAGACGAGATCAAGCGCCTCACCGACGGCAACGGCGCCGACGTGATCTACGACCCGGTGGGTGGCGATCTGTTTGACCAAGCCATCCGCGCCATCGCCTGGAACGGCCGCCTGCTGGTGGTGGGTTTTGCCAGTGGGCGCATTCCGGAGCTGCCGGTGAACCTGGCGCTGCTCAAGGGTGCGGCGGTGGTCGGGGTGTTCTGGGGTTCGTTTGCCCAGCGCCAGCCGCAGGACAATGCGGCGAACTTCCAGCAGTTGTTCAGTTGGTATGGCGAAGGAAAGCTAAAACCGTTGGTGTCGCAGGTGTACCCGCTGGAGCAGGCCGCCCAGGCGATCAATGACCTGGGGCAGCGCAAGGCTGTTGGTAAAGTGGTCGTCCAAACCCGCTGAGCCGTCGTTGGGGCTGCTCGCCAGCCCCACACTGATAAAACGACCACCACTTATCTATTCGCGACATGTTCGTAAGAGAACATGCAATTGCTCTCATTTCCTGTGTTTGCAGATAAGAGGCGATGCTATTTTCGGTAACGAAACTGTAACATTCGCATCCGCAGTCAAAACAAGAAATTTGGAGCTCTTGAATGTTTGCTTTCTTTCGTCCTGCCGCTCATCAGGCGCCCCTGCCTGAAGAAAAAATAGACAGTACCTACCGACGCCTGCGCTGGCAGATCTTCGCCGGTATTTTCTTCGGTTATGCCGGTTACTACCTGCTGCGCAAAAACTTCTCCCTGGCCATGCCCTACTTGATCGACGAGGGTTACACCCGTGGCGAACTGGGCCTGGCGATGTCGGCCATCGCGATTGCCTACGGCCTGTCCAAGTTCCTTATGGGCCTGGTGTCCGACCGCTCCAACCCGCGCTACTTCCTGCCCTTCGGCCTGCTGGTTTCCGCCGGGGTGATGTTCATTTTCGGTTTCGCACCTTGGGCGACGTCCAGCGTGACCATGATGTTCATTTTGCTGTTCATCAACGGCTGGGCCCAAGGCATGGGCTGGCCGCCGAGTGGACGCACCATGGTGCACTGGTGGTCGCAGAAAGAACGCGGCGGCGTGGTGTCCGTGTGGAACGTGGCGCATAACGTCGGCGGCGGCCTGATCGGCCCGCTGTTCCTGCTGGGTATGGCCTGGTTCAACGACTGGCATGCAGCCTTCTACGTACCGGCCACCGTGGCCCTGGCCGTGGCGGCATTTGCCTTCATCACCATGCGCGACACCCCGCAATCGGTCGGCCTGCCGCCGATCGAGAAGTACAAGAACGACTACCCGGAAGGCTACGACGCCAGCCACGAAGACGAATTCAGCGCCAAGGAAATCTTCGTCAAGTACGTGCTGCGCAACAAAATGCTGTGGTATATCGCCTTCGCCAACGTGTTCGTCTACCTGCTGCGCTACGGCGTGCTGGACTGGGCGCCGACCTACTTGAAAGAAGCCAAGCACTTCACCGTGGATAAATCCTCGTGGGCGTACTTCTTCTATGAGTGGGCCGGTATTCCGGGCACGCTGCTGTGCGGCTGGATGTCGGACAAGATCTTCCGTGGCAACCGTGGCCTGACCGGCATTGTGTTCATGGCATTGGTGACCGTGGCGACCCTGGTGTACTGGCTCAACCCGCCGGGTAACCCGATGATCGACATGATCGCGCTGTTCTCCATCGGCTTCCTGATCTACGGCCCGGTGATGCTGATCGGCCTGCAGGCGCTGGAACTGGCACCGAAGAAAGCCGCCGGCACCGCTGCGGGTTTCACCGGTCTGTTCGGTTACCTGGGTGGTTCGGTGGCGGCGAGTGCGGCCATGGGCTACACCGTGGACCATTTCGGCTGGGACGGTGGTTTCGTACTGCTGATTGGCGCATGTATCTTGGCCATCGCCTTCCTGATCCCAACGCTGTGGCACACCAACAGCGTCAGCTCGGCGCGTTAAGCGCCTGAGCAACCCTTTGCACAACGCTTGAGCCGCGCCTCCAGGTTCTTATCTGGCATGGCGTGGCTACGCAGGGCGTTGACGGTCTGCTCGACATAATCGCGAGTGGTGCCGTAACGCCCGCAAGCGCTCTGCAACACGTGGTTCAGCACGATGTCGGGCAGGTTACCGGCGTAGCTGGGCAAGTGCCGCTCCAAGACAAATCCCAACGCCTGCACCGCGCTGCCATCTTCGAGACGGCAACTGAGCCAATGCGGCCGGTAGGAGGGATAAGGCATTTCGCGCTGCCACAAGGCATAGAGCGAGGCCTCCAGCTGATCTTCCGGCAAGCGGTAGGCAAACCCGCTGCAGGAACCGCCGCGATCCAGCCCAAAGACCAACCCTGGAATTTCCGGTGTGCCCCGGTGCTCGTGGGACCACAGGTACAGGCCCCGGTGATAACCGTGGACCCGTGCCCGCATCCGCTCGGTGGACGAACACTCAGGGCGCCAGATCAGCGAACCGTACGCAAACAGCCAGACCGGCCCACCCTTATGCCGGGCCATGGTGGCCTGCATCGAGCTCATCAATTGTTCGTGAGTGAGTTGCGGCCCAAGATCGAGCCGCGGAGGGTAAGCCAATTGCAGAAGATCGGTTTCAATGGCGGTCATGGCGAATAGCGGGACGCCTCCTGTGTGTTACCAGTTGTAAGCAACTTTACCGTAATAAAACGCGCCGCTGTAACCGTACGGCGAAAAAGTGCTGTAGGCGAGGTTGCCGCCGCTGCTGGCGAAGGCATTGACCTTTTCCGGGTATTTATCGGTTACGTTGTCGCCGCCGAGGGTGAAGGTCCAGTTCTTCAGCTTGTAGTCCGCCGACAAATCCAGCACCCAGGCCGCCTTGAAGGTCTGGTCGTTGGCCTTGTCGGCCTGGTAGCTGGTGAATTCACCATAGCGCACCAGGTTGCTGTGCAGCGCCCAATTGCCGAAGGTGAAGTCGTTACCCAGGCTCAGCTTGTGTTCCGGGGTGGTATCGCCCAGCAAACCGCTTTTCTCACGACGATCCACCCGCACCAGGTTGGCGCCCAGGCTGTCGAGGATGGCCGGGTTGGGCTTCACATCCGTGACCTTGGTGTGGTTGTAGTTGTAGCCCACGGTGCTGTTCCAACGGATGCCGTTATCGAACTGGTAGCGGTAGTTGGCTACCAGATCGACGCCGTCGGTGCTGGTGTCGGTGGCGTTGGTGAAGTAGCGGGCGGTGGTGTAGTTGATGTTGCCCACGCCATTGGCGCGCAGATAAGCCTGGGTGGCCGGGTCCAGGTTGAGGTTCGACGACAGGCTGATACGGTCACGAATATCGATGCGGTATACGTCCACCGTCACGGTCAGGTCATCGGCGGGCTCCAACACCAGGCCAAGGCTGTAGTTACGTGACTTCTCGGCCTTCAGGTCCTCCGCGCCCAGCAGGCGTGCGACCTGGCTGGAGGCCGGGAAAGTACCGGCCTCGCGGATGTCGCTGCCGATCAACTGCGATGAGGTGAACGCAAAGTTCTGCTGAGCCAGGGACGGCGCGCGGAAACCGTTGGAAATGCTGCCGCGCAGGGCCACTTGTGGAGTGAAGTCGTAGCGGGCCGACAACGAGCCGCTGACGTTGGAACCGAAGTCACTGTAATCCTCATGCCGTACGGCAGCCGAGGCGCTGAGTTTTTCGGTGAAGTTGGTTTCCAGGTCCAGGTACTGCGCCCAGTTGTGGCGCGAACTGCTGCCGGCGTCGGCATCACGGAAACCGCCGAGGCCCGAACTGCCGGTCTGGTAGTAGGACGCTGGCTCACCTGCTTCAATCTCATAACCCTGGCGCAGGTATTCGCCACCAAAGGCCACGGAAACCGGATACGGCAGGAAGCCCACGTCGAATTCACGGGACAGGTCCAGGCTGACTTGCTTCTGGTCGTTGCTCAGGGTGCCATTGTCGAACTTGCGCGGCGTGGCCAAGCCCAGGGATGTGTTGATGGTTTCGGTGCTCAACTCGTACTGGTTCTTGCCGTAGTTGGCCGACAGGTCGTAATGCCAGTCATAGGCCAACAGCCCGCGCAGGCCCACCACCAACGACGTGTCTTCCAGGTTGCCCTTGATCAACGGCAGGTAGCCATTGGGATTGAGCGCCGGAATATTGTTGGACGCATTGCTCGCCCGGTAGAACGCCGCCGTCTCGCCGCGCCGCTTGCTGTAGCCGCCGAAGGTGTAGAACTCGGCCGCATCATTGAAGGAATATTCCGAGTTGAACTGGAATTTGCCTTCATTGGTGGCCGGCTCGCCCTGGCGAAACACCTGCTGGCCGTAGGTCGTGGAGCCTACGCTGGCTGAGCGGAAATCCTTGCCGGCGCGGTTGGTGTAATCGTTGTCGGCGCCTTCGGCCGAGAGGTTGATAAAGCCGTTATCACCCAATGCCACGCCGGTGTTGCCACTCAGATTGCGCTGGATGCCGTCGCCCTTCTTGTACTCGCCGAACTTGGAGGAGATCGAGCCGCCATGGTCGGCGTGCTTGAGGATCACGTTGATCACCCCGGCAATCGCGTCCGAGCCGTAGCGCGCGGAGGCGCCGTCGCGCAGCACTTCGATATGGTCGACCGCCGACAGCGGAATCGCATTCAAATCCGCCGGCGCCGAGCCGCGGCCCACCGCCCCACCCAAGTTGACGAAAGCACTGGTGTGGCGGCGCTTGCCATTGACCAGCACCAACACCTGATCCGGCGACAGCCCGCGCAACTGCGCAGGGCGCACCAGTTCGGCGCCGTCCACCAGGCTTGGGCGCGGGAAGTTGATCGATGGTATCAGCCGCGCCAACACCGCCCCCAGCTCATCGGAACCGGTGCTGCGCAGGGTGTCGCCGGAAATCACATCGATCGGCGACAGCGACGCACTGGCCGTGCGCTCTTGGGCGCGGGTGCCGGTGACGATCACGGTGTCGAGCTTGGGCACATCGGTGGCGGACGTTTCGGCCGCGAAGACTGGATTGAAACCCACGGCGGTCAGCAAATTGGCCGACAAAATCGCCGAGTACAGCGCGTGTTGCTTGTAGCTCCCCATACCGCTCCCCTTGAATCAAAAACCAGAACGTCGTGCTCTGAGTTCATACGATCGATCCGGCTGGCGGGCGGTGGCGGTCAGTTGTTGGTGGTTGTGATTGAGTCGGTAGTCCGTTGCGATATAGCTTAAGGATATTTATGTAACAAATTAAATACCTTTAAAGCATAAGCGAATGCATAAGCAAAATGGCCCATTCGTCAGGATCGCAGGGGCCAATCCCGCTACTTTCAGCCCCGGTTCAGCCTGAAAACGTGCCAAGCCGTCAAAATAGGACACAGATCACGACCCACCTAGCCGCCCATCAAACCGACTACCGAGGTCGCACCCATGAAAAAATTCCGACTGCCTGGCCTGCTGCTCCTGGCCCAGGCCACCACCGCGTTGGCGGGCGAAGCGCCGGCCACTGAAGACGACAAGGGCTTCTGGTACGCGCAGACCAGCGTCTACACCCGGCACTTCGCACCCGATCCCGAGCACAACAACAACCAGGACCTGATCGGCCTGGAGCGCAATGAAGCCTCAGGTTTTGTGTATGGTGGGGCGACGTTTCGCAACTCGTTTCGGCAGCGTTCGTACTACGCGTATGCGGGCAAGCGCTACGACATGGCCGACTATCCGGTGTATTTGAAGCTGACAGGCGGGGCGATCCAGGGTTATCGCGGCAAGTACCGCGACAAGATCCCGTTGAACCGTTTCGGCGTGGCGCCGGTGATCATTCCGTCGGTGGGCGCGCATTACGGACCGGTGGCGGCGGAAGTGGTGCTGCTGGGGTTCAATGCGGCGATGGTCACCACTGGCGTACGCTTTTAGGGGCGTGGCGCGTAGGCAAACACATCGGCACGCATTTGGTGTGCATCCATTCCGGCCTCGACCAGCGCATCCAGCGTGCCGTAGATCATGGCCGGTGAACCGCTGGCGTAGACGTGCACAGCCTTGAGATCGGTGATGTCTTCGCACACCGCTTCATGCAACAGCCCGCAGCGCCCTTCCCAGCCGCACAGGTCACTGACGACTTTGTGCAGGAACAGGTTGGGCAGTTGCAGCCACTGGTCCCAATGCTCAATCTCGTAGAAATCTTCCGGACGGCGCACGCCCCAGTACAGGTGCACCGGGTGTTTGAAGCCGGAAGCACGGCAGTGTTCAATCAGGCTGTGCATCTGCGCCATGCCGGTACCGGCAGCGATCAACACCAGCGGCCCATCCGGCAGCTCGGCCAGGTGGGTATCACCAAAAGGCAGCTCGACGCGCGCCATCTGGTTGCGTTGCAGCTGCTCAAGCAAGGTGCGCGCGCTGTCCTCGCGGGCCAGCACATGCAGCTCCAGCTCGCGCCCGGCGTGGGGCGCGGAGGCCAGGGAAAACGCCGACTTCTCGCCGTTCTCACGCTCGATCATCAGGTATTGCCCGGCGTGGTAACGCACCGCCTTGCCGGCCGGCGCACGCAGGCGCACGCGCCACACATCGCCACCCACCTCGACGCATTCACTCAATTGGCACGACAACTTGCGCAACGGCAACTCTCCCGGCGCCAGCACGCCATCCCACAACACAATGCAATCTTCCAGCGGCTCGGCGATACAGGTGTAGAACTCGCCGTGATCACGCACTTCACCGGCCTGCTGAACCCGGCCTTCCACCAACAGCGCGGCGCACACATGGCACACGCCGTTGCGACAGGCCTGGGGGCATTCGTAGCCCAGGCGGCGCGCGCCTTCGAGGATTCGCTCGCCGGGGACCAGCTCCAGCACGGCGCCAGAAGGTTGCAGGGTTACACGCATCAATCTATTCCCAATTCTTTCCAGATCGCATCGACACGGGCGGTGACGGCTTCATCCTTGACGATCACCCGGCCCCACTCGCGGGCGGTTTCACCCGGCCACTTGTGAGTGGCGTCCAGGCCCATCTTTGAACCCAGGCCTGAAACCGGCGAGGCGAAGTCGAGGTAGTCGATCGGTGTGTTGTCGATCATCACCGTGTCGCGCTTGGGGTCCATGCGCGTGGTGATGGCCCAGATCACGTCGTTCCAGTCCCGGGCGTTGATGTCGTCGTCGGTGACAATAACGAACTTGGTGTACATGAACTGTCGCAAAAACGACCACACACCCAGCATTACCCGCTTGGCATGGCCTGGGTACGACTTCTTCATGGTCACGATGGCCATGCGGTACGAGCAGCCTTCAGGCGGTAGGTAGAAGTCAGTGATCTCCGGGAATTGCTTCTGCAGGATCGGCACAAACACTTCGTTGAGCGCCACGCCCAGAATGGCCGGCTCATCCGGCGGACGGCCGGTGTAGGTACTGTGATAAATCGGCTTGATGCGATGGGTGATGCGCTCGACGGTGAACACCGGGAAGCTATCGACTTCGTTGTAGTAGCCGGTGTGGTCGCCGTAAGGGCCTTCATCGGCCATTTCACCCGGATGAATCACGCCTTCGAGGATGATTTCAGCCGTGGCCGGCACTTGCAGGTCGTTGCCACGGCACTTCACCAGTTCGGTGCGATTACCGCGCAACAGGCCGGCGAAGGCGTATTCGGAAAGGCTGTCGGGCACCGGGGTCACGGCGCCGAGGATGGTGGCCGGGTCGGCACCCAGGGCCACGGAAACCGGGAACGGCTTGCCGGGGTGTTTTTCGCACCACTCGCGGAAGTCCAACGCGCCGCCACGGTGGCTCAGCCAACGCATGATCACCTTGTTACGGCCGATCACTTGCTGGCGGTAGATACCGAGGTTCTGGCGGTCTTTGTTCGGGCCCTTGGTGACGGTCAGGCCCCAGGTGATCAGCGGACCGACGTCGCCTGGCCAGCAGGTTTGCACCGGCAGCATGGCCAGGTCGACATCGTCGCCTTCGATGACCACTTCCTGGCACACCGCGTCCTTGACCACTTTGGGGGCCATGGCAATGATCTTGCGGAAGATCGGCAGCTTCGACCAGGCATCCTTCAGTCCCTTGGGCGGCTCGGGCTCCTTTAGGAAGGCCAGCAACTTGCCGATCTCGCGCAATTCGCTGACCGACTCGGCGCCCATGCCAAAGGCCACGCGCTCGGGCGTACCGAACAGGTTGCCGAGCACCGGGATATCAAAGCCGGTCGGGTTTTCGAACAGCAACGCCGGGCCCTTGTTGCGCAGGGTACGGTCGCAAATCTCAGTCATTTCCAGCACCGGGGAAATCGGCATCTGGATACGTTTCAACTCTCCGCGCTGCTCAAGTTGCTGCACGAAATCCCGAAGATCCTTGAATTTCATTAACCATGCCACCCGTAAAATAGGCGTACATCCTACCTGCTATGGCGGCCGCTGGCAGCTTATCGCGGTGCATTTGGGTACAGAGAATGCTTAAAAAACCGGCACAAAAAAAATGGCGCCCCTGAGGGCGCCATTCTTTCGGACCTGAAGCGTCGTATTACTTACGTTTCATCGACAAGAAGAACTCGTCGTTGGTCTTGGTGGTTTTCAGCTTGTCGACCAGGAACTCGATGGCAGCGACTTCGTCCATCGGGTGCAGCAGCTTGCGCAGGATCCACATGCGCTGCAGTTCGTCGTCGGCGGTCAGCAACTCTTCACGGCGGGTGCCGGAACGGTTGATGTTGATCGCCGGGAACACGCGTTTTTCCGCGATGCGACGGTCCAGGGGCAGTTCCATGTTGCCAGTACCCTTGAACTCTTCGTAGATCACTTCGTCCATCTTCGAACCGGTTTCAACCAGTGCGGTGGCGATAATGGTCAGCGAGCCGCCTTCTTCGATGTTCCGCGCAGCACCGAAGAAACGCTTCGGTTTCTCCAGGGCGTGGGCATCGACACCACCGGTCAATACCTTGCCGGAGCTCGGGATCACGGTGTTGTAGGCACGGGCCAAACGGGTGATGGAGTCGAGCAGGATCACCACGTCCTTCTTGTGTTCGACCAGGCGCTTGGCCTTCTCGATCACCATTTCGGCAACCTGCACGTGGCGGGTTGGCGGCTCATCGAACGTGGAGGCAACCACTTCGCCGCGCACGGTGCGCTGCATTTCGGTCACTTCTTCCGGACGCTCATCGATCAACAGCACGATCAGGTGAACCTCAGGATTGTTACGCGCGATGTTCGCTGCAATGTTCTGCAGCATGATGGTCTTACCGGCTTTCGGCGGTGCGACGATCAGGCCACGCTGGCCTTTGCCGATCGGGGCGCACAGGTCGATCACACGACCGGTCAAGTCTTCGGTGGAACCGTTACCGGCTTCCATCTTCATGCGCACGGTCGGGAACAGCGGCGTCAGGTTCTCGAAGAGAATCTTGTTTTTCGCGTTCTCGGGACGATCGAAGTTGATCGTGTCGACCTTGAGCAGGGCGAAATAACGCTCGCCTTCCTTCGGAGGGCGGATCTTGCCAACGATGGTGTCACCGGTGCGCAAGTTGAAGCGACGGATCTGGCTCGGCGAGACGTAGATATCGTCTGGGCCGGCAAGATAGGAGGCGTCAGCAGAGCGGAGGAAGCCGAAGCCGTCCTGGAGAATCTCCAGCACGCCATCACCGGAGATTTCCTCGCCGCTTTTCGCGTGCTTTTTCAGCAGGGAGAAAATCACGTCCTGCTTGCGCGAACGGGCCATATTTTCTATGCCCATTTCTTCGGCCAGCTGGAGCAGGTCGGTAATCGGCTTTTGCTTGAGTTCAGTCAGATTCATATAGGAATGACGTAATCATTTATGGAGGGGGGAAATTAAGCTTTTGGCTTAATGAGGCCGCGCCGCGGAGAAGGCGACAGGATCGCGTACTAATCGAAAAGGAGTGCGTCGGCGACGGCATGCAGGGGGCAGTGGAGAAACCAGTGCGGGGCCGAATGTACCACCTGAGTTTCGGAGCGTCTAGCCCTGTTTCACGAAAAAGCCCCGCTAATTTGCGGGGCTTTTTTGACGACGCTTAGATGTTCGCGTCGAGGAAAGCTTGCAGCTGAGACTTCGACAGCGCGCCTACTTTGGTCGCTTCGACGTTGCCGTTCTTGAACAGCATCAGGGTCGGGATACCACGCACGCCGTGCTTGGCCGGGGTTTCCTGGTTGTCGTCGATGTTCAGCTTGGCAATGGTCAGCTTGCCTTCGTAGGTGGTCGCAATGTCGTCCAGGACTGGAGCGATCATTTTGCAAGGGCCACACCATTCAGCCCAGTAGTCAACCAGCACCGGGCCAGCAGCCTTGAGTACTTCGGCCTCAAAGGTCGCGTCGGTGACGTGCTTGATAAGATCGTTGCTCATGGATGTCTCCGGATTGTAAGCAAAAAAAACGTGGCCCATCATAGCCGCCCTTCCCCCGTTCAGGAAGCCGCCTCTGATTGAGTCTTGCTATGGTGGTGCATGAGTTTGGGTATAGCCCAACTCACGGCCTGACGGGAGTCACGAAGGCAATGCCGGTGCGCAACGCCGCGTTGCGCACGTGCTCCTGCATGGTTTTCTGCGCCGCTGCACTGGCCCGCCGGGCCAGGGCACGCAGGATCCGGCGGTGCTCCTGCCAGGTTTCCATCGCCCGCTCCGGCCGGATGAACGGTAGCTTCTGGCTCTCCAGGAACACCTCGGCACTGGCACTCAGGATGCTCACCATCGCCTGATTACCGCTGGCCAGCAGAATGCGCTGGTGGAATTCGAAGTCCAGCCGTGCGGCCGCCTCGAAGTCGCCGGCCTTGAGTACCTTGCGCATGGCCTCGACGTTGTCTTGCAGGCTGTCCAGCTCATCGAGGGTCAGCGTCACCGCCGCCAACCCCGCCGCAAACCCTTCCAGCGCATAGCGCAACTGGAAGATATCCAGTGGCGTGGCCTGGGCCGCGAAGGGCCAGGCAAACCCCGGCGACTCCTCGGCGGCCTGCACGAACACACCCTTTCCAGGCTGCACACTGACCACACCCAACGCGCTGAGGGACGACAACGCCTCGCGCAACGACGCCCTGCTCACCCCCAACTGCACCGCCAGATCCCGTTGCGACGGCAAGGCATCGCCCGGCCCGAAGCCTTGCTCCTTGATCAGTTTGCGGATGGCCTGCAGGGCCGCTTCCGGTACGGCTTGGGCGATGGAATTCATAGAAAACTCAAGGTTCCAGACAACTGAGCGGCTAGTTGTAAAGCTATTCGCGGCCGACGGCAAGCCACGCCCCAAAGGGGCTCGCGAGGTTTTGCCGGCGCTCGAAAAGGGTGCGAAAACCGTTGCAACTGTTCAGACCAGTAAGACCACCGCAACTCAACAAATCCCTGGCTTGCAGGCGTTCTTCAGGGTGATGGCATGGGCTGTGCACTGAGCAAATCCAGAAAATTCCTTCGCCCTTCTCGGAGAGTTGCCATGACCAAGCGCTACAGCGCCCTGCTTACTGCCCTGTTTGCCAGCCTGATGCTGGGCCAGGCACCCGCCCAGGCCAACGGTCTGGACGACATCGTCGCCCGTGGCACCCTCAAGGTCGCCGTGCCTCAGGACTTTCCGCCGTTCGGTTCGGTCGGCCCCGACATGAAGCCTCGTGGCCTGGACATCGACACCGCCAAGCTGCTGGCCGACCAGCTCAAGGTCAAGCTGGAACTCACCCCAGTCAACAGCACCAACCGCATTCCCTTCCTTACCACCGGCAAGGTCGACTTGGTGATCTCCAGCCTGGGCAAGAACGCCGAGCGGGAAAAGGTCATCGACTTCTCCAAGGCCTATGCACCGTTCTACCTGGCCGTGTTCGGCCCGCCTGAAGCAGCCATCAGCAGCACCGACGACCTCAAGGGCAAGACCATCAGCGTGACCCGTGGCGCCATTGAAGACATCGAGCTGACCGCCGTGGCGCCCAAGGAAGCCACGATCAAGCGTTTCGAAGACAACAACTCGACCATCGCCGCCTACTTGGCGGGCCAGGTCGACCTGATCGCGAGCGGCAACGTGGTGATGGTGGCGATCAGCGAACGCAACCCCAAACGCGTGCCGGCGCTGAAAGTGAAGCTCAAGGACTCGCCGGTGTACGTGGGCGTGAACAAGAACGAGCCGGCGCTGCTGGAGAAGGTCAACCAGATCCTGGTCGCGGCCAAGGCCAATGGCAGCCTGGAGAAAAACGCACTGCAATGGCTGAAAGAGCCACTGCCCGCCGATCTCTGAAGCGACGGAGCTGACTCATGGCGTATCAATTTGACTTCGTGCCGGTGCTGGCCAATACCGACCTGCTGTTGCGCGGCGCGCTGTTCACCCTTGAGCTGACGGCCATCGGCGCCCTCCTCGGCGTGGCCCTGGGCACCGTCGGCGCCGTGGTGCGGGCGTGGAAGATCCAGCCGTTTGCGTGGATCTTCGGTGTGTATGTCGAGTTGATCCGCAACACGCCGTTCCTGGTGCAGCTGTTCTTCATCTTCTTCGGCCTGCCGTCTTTGGGGCTGAAGATCACCGAATGGCAAGCGGCGGTGCTGGCGATGGTGATCAACCTGGGCGCCTACTCCACGGAAATCATCCGCGCCGGCATTCAAGCCATCCCGCGCGGACAACTGGAAGCCGCCGCCGCGCTGGCGATGACACGCTTCGAAGCCTTCCGCCACGTAGTGCTGCTGCCGGCGCTGGGCAAGGTGTGGCCGGCATTGAGCAGCCAGATCATCATCGTGATGCTCGGTTCGGCGGTGTGTTCGCAGATCGCCACCGAAGAGTTGAGTTTTGCCGCCAACTTTATCCAGTCGCGCAACTTCCGTGCGTTCGAAACCTATGCCCTGACCACGTTGGTGTACTTGTGCATGGCGCTGATGATTCGCCAGTTGCTCAACTGGATCGGCCGCCGCTTCGTGATGAGGAACAGCCGATGAGTGATTTTTCATTCTGGGACATCGTGCGCAACCTGCTCACGGGTCTGCAATGGACGCTGTTGCTGTCGCTGGTGGCGTTCATCGGTGGAGGCGTGATCGGTTTGCTGGTGATGACGATGCGCATCAGCCGCAAGGCCTTCCCGCGCAACCTGGCGCGCACCTATATCGAACTGTTCCAAGGCACGCCGCTGTTAATGCAGCTGTTCCTGGTGTTTTTCGGCATTGCCCTGCTCGGTGTGGATATCTCGCCCTGGCTGGCGGCGGCGATTGCCCTGACCTTGTTCACCAGCGCCTACCTCGCCGAAATCTGGCGCGGCTGTGTCGATTCCATCGCCCACGGCCAATGGGAAGCTTCGGCCAGCCTTGCACTTAACCCGCTTGAGCAACTGCGCTACGTGATCCTACCCCAAGCGCTGCGGATTGCCGTCGCGCCCACCGTGGGGTTTTCGGTGCAGGTGGTCAAAGGCACCGCCGTGACCTCGATCATCGGCTTCACCGAACTGACCAAGACCGGCGGCATGCTCGCCAACGCCACCTTCGAGCCCTTCATGGTCTACGGCTTGGTGGCCCTTGGTTACTTTTTGCTCTGCTACCCCTTGTCCCTCAGTGCGCGCTACCTGGAAAGGAGACTGCATGCCTCTGCTTAGAATTTCCGCCCTGCATAAGTATTACGGCGATCACCATGTACTCAAGGGCATCGACCTGAGCGTTGAAGAAGGCCAGGTGGTGGCGATCATCGGCCGCAGCGGTTCGGGCAAATCCACCTTGCTGCGCACCCTCAATGGCCTGGAGTCGATCAACGACGGCGTGATCGAAGTCGATGGCGAATACCTTGATGCCGCCCGTGCCGACCTGCGCAGCCTGCGGCAGAAAGTCGGCATGGTGTTCCAGCAGTTCAACCTGTTCCCGCACCTGACGGTGGGCGAGAACGTCATGCTTGCGCCGCAGGTTGTGCAAAAAGTGCCGAAGGCCAAGGCGGCTCAATTGGCCAGGCAAATGCTGGAGCGCGTCGGGCTGGGTGAAAAGTTCGATGCCTTCCCCGATCGCCTGTCTGGCGGCCAGCAACAACGCGTGGCGATTGCACGCGCCTTGGCTATGTCGCCCAAGGTGCTGTTGTGCGATGAAATCACCTCGGCCCTCGACCCGGAACTGGTCAATGAAGTGCTCAGCGTGGTGCGCCAACTGGCCAAGGACGGCATGACCCTGATCATGGTGACCCACGAAATGCGCTTCGCCCGTGAAGTCGGCGACAAGCTGGTGTTCATGCACCAGGGCAAGGTGCACGAGGTGGGCGATCCCAAGGTGTTGTTTGCCAACCCGCAGACCGCCGAGCTGGCCAACTTTATCGGCTCTACGGAACAGCCGGGCTGACCAGTTCGAATTGGCCACGCCCCTCCAGCAGCACCTCCCGACGTACCGAGAGGGCATCGGCCGGCAATTGAACCGCTATTTCCACCTGGGCCGTCAGCCGACGGCCCATCACCGGCGCACCGCCTGCGCTCGTCGATAACACACGCCCCGGTAACAGCTGCCCACTGGAGGCTTCATCGGGCTGCCACGATACCGGCCTGCCGTCGACCTGGGCCTGCCTCAGGTTCAAGGTAAAACGTCCTTGCCGACCAAACTGGAAGCCTTGGGCATCGGCGGCTACACCGCTGAAGCGCAGCGCCATCGCCGAAGGGTCCGTGCAAAGCACACTCAAATGCAGCGTGCGTGGCGTGTCCAGCGTCATTGTCGCCCTGCCGGACGATGCTTGCGAAGGGCGAATCACCCCATAGTCGACCCGGGGCTCGCTCAGGGTCATCCGGCAGTTTTCGGCCTGGGCCTGGCTCGTCACGAGGGCCGCCCACAACAGCCACAGGCTCTTACGCTTAGCGAACATGGCACACCACCGGTGCGCTGTCGTAGAGTTTGTCATCGTCGGGCTCTTGCTCCGGGTTGACTTGCAGCACGCAGGATTTGGAGTCCGGCAGTGAAACCTTCAGGGTTTGCGGCCCATCGATATTGCTCAGGAAAATCATGCCCTCACCCACTACGCTGGTTACAAAGCTGTTGCCTTCGCCGAACACCGCGGCACCTTGCGGCAGTGGTCGGCCCTCTTCGTCCTGGGCTTCAAGCAACAGACGACGGACTTTCACCACATCAAAATTGAGAATATTGACCGACCCCCGACCGGCAGCGAGCACCTTGGTGCCGTTTTTCAAGTCGACGCGCTTGGGCAACGACTGGGTCTGCACCTGCAGATGGTTGTTGCCGTAGGCCTGCAGCCCGGGGATCACCGCTTGGCCGCTGAAGTCGGTCCATACCGGCCCTTGGGGCGTCGAGACCTTGGCCGCTCCGATATCACCCACCGAGACGATGCCAAAAGTGTCCTGCACCGCATACGGCGAGAAGGTCACGCCGTGCTCATGGGCCACGATGCCACCTTGCAGTTGCCCGGAATAGTTGGTGTTCGACGGATCACGGTCGATGCCCAAGCTCACGCGGGTATACAGCGGCAAGACGTCCACACGACCGCGCACGCTTTGCTCTCGCTCTTTCACATCCCGATCAACCCCGACTTCGTAATTCACATAGTCGTTGACCCGCTCGCTGAGGGCGGTGCCGGCATCCAGCCGGTCACCTCGACGACTGACGTAAGAACTCACACTCCGATCAGCCCCCAAGGGCACCGTGACCTGCAGCCTGACAGACGTGCCTTCGTCCAGCCGCTCATCGCGGCGGCCGCCTCGAACCGGCTCCAAGCGCCGAGGCTCGGTCGCCCCTACCTGAGCGTCGGCGATCAGTGCGACACCCACGCCGTTGAACGTGTTGTTCCACGAGGCAAAAAGGTGATCGCTGGATTGCCCGTCAAATTGCGAGCTACGGGTGAAACCGAGGGAGAAACCACCCAGGGACGGGGCCGCCCAGTTCAAACCTGCCGTGTACTGGCGCTTGAAACGCGCATCGAGGTTGTACCCCCGCGACGCCTGGCCCGCATCCAGTACCTCCCGGTAGCCGCGGCTCTGTGCCGAGGCACTCAGGTTGATATCCAGGTTGGCAAATAACGGCGTCCCCAAGGACAGCGTGCTACGCGCGCCGGACACCTCATCTTGAGCATCACGGGACAGGTTATGGCGCACGCCCACGTTCACCTGATGGAAAAACACACTGCTCAGGGAGCCGCCTGCCGACTGGTACTCGTCGGTACTCAGCAAACCGAAACCCAGCGACGAGCGTTGGCCCAGCCCCCACGTGCCGCTGCCCATGGCGACCACCGGGGAATCCTGGTTGTCGATGGCCGTTTCACGCACCTTGCCAATGGAAAAATAGTACCCCGGCGCCACCGGAACCCCACCACGGAAGGACGCAGCGGGCACCACGAAACTGCGCTTTGCCCCACGCACGTCAATCACGCTCACGTCGAGGTCGCTGGTGCTGTTCAGCAAGGGCAAACCGGTCAGTCTGAACGGGCCTTCCGGCACCAGCGTAGAGTGGATCAATGCGCCCGACTGACGGACTTCAACGCGTGACTGGCTTTGAGCCAGCCCTTCAACCACGACATTGCTGTCGCCCCCACCGGTGCGCTGCTGGCCATCCGGGAAGACCTGCAAGCCCGTCAGTTGTACACCGCCAAAGATAGGGTTGTTGCTGGAAATCTGCCCCACCTGGAAGGTCGACTGCAACGACGCGATATCACGCTGGGCATAGGCGTTCACCTGTTCGGTGCGCGACCTGCCATTGTCGGAAACATAAAACTGGCGGCTGCGTACAATCCAATTACCAAGGTTGAATCCTGCCTCGGTATAGGCCGATACGAAGCGACTTGACCCACTGCGCGACTGGGTATCGAAACCCAATATGTCGTAGTTGAAGATGGCCGCCGCGCCACCCTGGGAAAAGTCCCCGGCCTCCCACTCCGGCGCACGCAGAGACTGGGTCGGCACAACCAACGTGACCTCATCGCTGCTGGGGCGCAGCCGCACCATGGTCGCCGGATACTCCCCAACGAAATCATGGCAAGCCTGGTCTGGGGTGATGCCCTCGCGCAACACCCTGGACGGCGTGACCAGACCGGCCTTGTCCAGCAGCGCCGGAGTGAAGCACAACTGGCCCTGGTAATCGAAACGGGCGTCAACCAACCCCAGCGGCGTACCATTGACTCGCAGTCCGACCACATGGACACCTTCGCGAAAGCGCGCTGCGCTGCGAAAGTATTCAGACACCTGCGGATCAATCCCAAGGGAATTCAACGCGACCAGATCAAAACCTTGCCCCAGCCCAACCGCTGCGCTGGTGCCTGGCAGACTCCACAGCGTCGCAAGCCCCAATAGAACTCTGGAGCGAACCAGGGAAATAGTGCTCGGAACGCTATTGGCCGATCGACGGGTATGCCTGATCTTTTTCATAGGCCCGTCAATCCGCATCAACCGTAACGGGCGCGCGGTAACTGTCCACCGTAAACCCGTAGACCGTGGCCGGCTTAATCTCCACGGCCACCACTCCCGCCACCGGGCTTGCCGACGAGAGCGTCAGCACTTCACCTGGCAGGATGTAGGTTCGCGGCAACGTTGCCACGCTTGCCTGTGGGTGCAGCTGAACTTCCATCCCCATGCGCACGACGTAAGCGCTGTTGTTGTGGACCTTCAACTGATCCCCTTCACGCTTCCATGTCAGTAGCTGCCAGGGCGCATCATGTTTGGGCAAGCCTTTGGGGTGCAGGATCAATGGCAGGCTTTGGCGCAGAGTGATACCAATGGTCGCACCGCCGGGTGCACGTGCTTCGGGAATACCTTCAAAGGACACTCGTTTCAGACGCTGGGTCTTGAGCGGTTGCTTTGCGGTACTGATAAAGCGGACAAGTTGGGTGTCGCCCGCTTCAACCCGCGTAATCGGGGGCGTTACGATCAGCAAGGGTTCCGGATCTTCGGGTAGGTTTAATATGACCGAATGAAGCAACGCAGGACCAGGGTCCGTATTTTTGACGTTAAGCGTCGCCTCACCCTCTTCTTCATTCAAAATGACAACGGTTGTCTCGGGCTGCATTCCGTCCGCTACTGCCATACCGCACAAAAAAAGGCACAAGCTTATATAGCGCAGCAACGACATCATGATTATTGATAGAGCATTCACCGATTTTCCCCACAGCCATAAAGTCGAACACCAACAAACGCACACGTTAAAACAGCCGACACTTAACAAAGGCAGGCGAGCACCGTTGCCTCATGTCGGCTATTAATGACGTACTTAGATGTAATCCACTGACAGACTGGTGCGACCATCCAGCGTCACATCACGGGTCAGGTCCAAGTCCTGGGTGCGGTTGATAACGGCTTTTACTTCAAGCGTGCCTGTAAGACTGGTGATGGATGCAGGTACCGCAGTGGTACCGCTTCGCCACGAATACTGGACAGGCGATTGGGCGACTACACCGTCACTGTTCTGCCAGGACGCCCCCTGACTGCTACGCATGATAGGGCTCAGGGCGCCGCTGGACGATTGCAGGTTTTTGAGCGTAACGGAGTACCCACCGGTACGCTTGCCGTTGGCGAGGCCCAGGCCGTAGTTCTGCGCCTCGCTGAACCCGGCACCGAGGATGCCTGTCACCTTGCTGGCGGGTTGCAGGTCGGTCAGTGCCACTCGAAACTGCGCCGGCGCTTGGCCGCAATTGATGTTCAAACCCACCGTTTTCGCTACAAGTGGAGTGAACTGTGTCGGCGACAAGCTTGCGGCGGGAATTGTCTGGTAATCGACGACGCCGCTGCCGGCGAGGCTGAGGTTGCAAGCCACCGGCTTAATAGTCCCTCGTACAACCAGTTCAGCAACATTCGTTGCATGAGCCCCAATACTTGCGGCCAAGCAAAGAGCACCCATGGTCACACCAAGCATTTTCTTCATATTCAACCTGTCATCTGTAATGAATCGGTGAATTTACGATGATCGAAAGTTTCGACCATAAATAAATAACACCACGGCGAAATTGCCGAATGACAGTCTGTGGCTTTGACACCTCATTAATGAATCAGAGAACACGCCAATAAATGTGGGAGGCGTAAAAATAAAAAGTGGGCCAAACTTAAGTACCGAGTAGGTTTAAACTAAAATCCGATAAGCCAATAACTTCCACCGCGTAGGCAAAGTCGCAAATACTACAACTACAACCATTCGTTAATAACTCCTACAAAGATAATCTCAACTTCTCTTTAAACTTAGAAAACCGCCCTACAGCTCCCACAAGAATCCCTCACAGACACCCGCAGAAAAATTACCGAAGCCGTACGCGTTGGCACCAAAGGTCGATCGTGGCACGATGGCTGGGTTATCGACCGAGACCCCCTTACCATGCCGCAATCCCAAGCCAAGAATCTGTCCCTGATCGCCGCCATCGACCTGGGCTCCAACAGCTTTCACATGGTCGTGGCCAAGGCCCAGAACGGCGAAATCCGCATCCTTGAGCGGCTCGGCGAGAAAGTGCAACTGGCTGCCGGCATCGACGACGAGCGCCAGCTCAATGAAGAATCCATGCAGCGCGGGCTCGATTGCCTCAAGCGATTTGCCCAGTTGATCAACGGCATGCCCCTGGGCGCCGTGCGAATCGTCGGCACCAACGCGTTGCGCGAAGCGCGCAACCGTGGCGAATTCATCCGCCGCGCCGAGGAGATTCTTGGGCATCCCGTCGAAGTCATCTCCGGTCGTGAAGAGGCCCGTCTTATCTATCTAGGCGTGTCCCACACCCTGGCCGACACCCCCGGCAAACGCCTGGTCGCCGACATCGGCGGCGGAAGTACCGAATTCATCATTGGGCAAAGATTCGAGCCTTTGTTGCGCGAAAGCCTGCAGATGGGCTGCGTCAGCTACACCCAACGCTACTTCAAGGACGGCAAGATCACCCCGGCGCGCTACGCCCAGGCCTATACGGCGGCGCGGCTGGAGATCATGAGCATCGAGCACGCCCTGCACCGCCTGACGTGGGATGAAGCCATCGGCTCGTCCGGCACCATTCGCGCCATCGGTCTGGCCCTGAAAGCCGGCGGCCATGGCACCGGCGAAGTGAATGCCGAAGGCTTGGCGTGGCTCAAGCGCAAGCTGTTCAAGCTGGGGGACGCCGAGAAAATCGACTTCGATGGCATCAAGCCCGATCGTCGCACCATCTTCCCGGCCGGCCTGGCGATTCTCGAGGCGATCTTCGACGCCCTTGAGCTGCAACGCATGGACCACTGTGACGGCGCCCTGCGCGAAGGCGTGCTTTATGACCTGCTGGGGCGTCACCATCACGAAGACGTGCGTGAGCGCACGCTCACCTCGTTGATGGAGCGTTATCACGTCGACCTGGAACAAGCCGCCCGCGTGGAGCGCAAAGCCCTGCACGCCTTCGACCAGGTGGCCGAGGACTGGGACCTGGAGGACGGCGTCTGGCGCGAGCTGCTGGGCTGGGCCGCCAAGGTGCATGAAGTAGGCCTGGACATCGCCCACTATCATTACCACAAGCACGGCGCCTACCTGATCGAGCACTCGGACCTGGCCGGTTTCTCCCGCGAAGACCAGCAAATGCTCGCCCTGCTGGTGCGTGGTCATCGCCGTAACATCCCCAAGGACAAGTTCGCGGAGTTCGGTGACGAAGGCATCAAGCTGATCCGCCTGTGCGTGCTGCTGCGCTTTGCGATCCTGTTCCACCACATTCGTGGCACCCAGGAAATGCCCCAGGTGACCTTGCGCGCCAATGGCGACAGCCTGGATGTGGTGTTCCCGAAGGGCTGGCTGGATGAAAACCAGCTGACTCAGGCGGACTTTGCCCAGGAAGCGGAGTGGCTGACGCGGGTGGGGTTCAGCCTGAACCTGCGCTAACGCGATCTAACGAGCGGCGGGCTTGCTGTGGTGAGCGGGCTTGCCCCGCGCTGGGTGGCGAAGCAGCCCTAAAGCCAAACGCCGCATTCTTCCTGACAGAATGCGGCGTTTTTATTGGGGCGGCTTCGCCACCCAGCGCGGGGCAAGCCCGCTCACCACACGAGCCTGCTTATACAAACCGCTACTCAATTCACCGTCAGAATCGGGCTACCCAGCTTCTCCAGCAACGTCGCCTGCGCACTGCGCGGGTTCTGGTTGCCAGTCGGTGTGTTGCGCACGTAGCGGCCGTCCGACTGCAGGCTCCAGCTGTGGGTGTTGTCGGTGAGGTAGCTTTCCAGCTCCTTCTTGACCCGCATGATCAGCTTCTTGCCTTCCACCGGGAAGCACGTCTCGACACGCTTATCGAGGTTGCGCTCCATCCAGTCGGCACTGGAGAGGAACATCTGCTCTTCGCCGCCGTTGAGGAAGTAGAACACCCGCGTGTGTTCCAGGAAGCGACCGATGATCGAGCGCACATGGATATTGTGCGACACCCCAACAATGCCCGGACGCAGGCAGCACATGCCGCGCACCACCAGGTCGATGCGCACGCCGGACTGGCTGGCCTTGTACAGCGCGCGGATGATCTTCGGATCTGTCAGCGAGTTGAACTTGGCAATGATGTGCGCCGGCTTGCCGTCGAGGGCGAACTGGGTCTCGCGGGCAATCATGTCGAGCATGCCCTTCTTGAGCGTAAACGGCGCGTGCAGCAGTTTCTTCATGCGCAAGGTCTTGCCCATGCCGATCAACTGGCTGAACAACTTGCCGACGTCTTCGCACAGGGCGTCGTCGGAGGTCAGCAGGCTGTAGTCGGTGTAGAGCTTGGCGTTGCCGGCGTGGTAGTTGCCGGTGCCCAAGTGGGCGTAACGCACGATTTCACCGGCTTCACGGCGCAGGATCAGCATCATCTTGGCGTGGGTCTTGAAGCCGACCACGCCGTAGATCACCACTGCACCGGCCGCTTGCAGGCGGCTGGCCAGTTGCAGGTTGGATTCTTCGTCGAACCGCGCACGCAGCTCGATCACTGCCGTGACCTCCTTGCCGTTACGCGCAGCGTCGACCAAGGCATCGACGATTTCCGAGTTGGCGCCGGAACGGTACAGGGTCTGGCGTACCGCCAATACGTGCGGGTCCTTGGCGGCCTGGCGCAGCAGGTCGACCACCGGGGTGAAGGACTCAAACGGGTGCAACAGCAGGATGTCCTGCTTGCTCACCACGCTGAAAATATTCTCGCTGTTTTGCAGCAGTTTCGGGATCTGCGGCGTGAACGGCGTGTATTGCAGCTCCGGATGGCTGTCCAGGCCGGTGATGCTGAACAGGCGCGTCAGGTTGACCGGGCCGTTGACCTGGTACAACTCGGATTCGGCCAGGTTGAACTGCTTGAGCAGGTAGTCCGACAGGTGTTTCGGGCAGGTATCGGCCACTTCCAGGCGCACTGCATCGCCGTAGCGTCGCGAGAACAACTCGCCACGCAGGGCGCGGGCCAAGTCTTCGACGTCTTCGGAGTCCAGCGCCAGGTCGGCGTTACGGGTCAGGCGGAACTGGTAGCAACCCTTTACCTTCATGCCCTGGAACAGGTCATCGGCGTGGGCGTGGATCATCGACGAAAGGAATACATAGTTATCGCCAGCGCCCCCCACCTCTTCCGGTACCTTGATGATGCGTGGCAACAGGCGCGGGGCCGGGATGATGGCCAGGCCGGAATCGCGACCGAAGGCGTCGATACCTTCCAGCTCGACGATGAAGTTCAGGCTCTTGTTCACCAGCAACGGGAACGGGTGCGTCGGGTCGAGGCCGATCGGGGTGATGATTGGCGAGATCTCGTCACGGAAGTAACGACGCACCCAGGTCTTGATCTTGGTGGTCCAGTGACGGCGACGGATAAAACGGACCTGGTGTTTCTCCAGTTCCGGTAACAGGATGTCGTTGAGGATCGCGTATTGGCGGTCCACATGGCCGTGCACCAGTTCGCTGATGCGCGCCAGGGCCTGGTGCGGCTGCAGGCCGTCGGCACCGGCTTGTTCACGGGCGAAGGTGATTTGTTTCTTGAGGCCGGCGACGCGGATCTCGAAGAACTCGTCCAGGTTGCTGGAGAAGATCAGCAGGAACTTCAGCCGCTCCAGCAGCGGATAGGACTCATCCAGCGCCTGTTCCAGCACGCGGATGTTGAATTGCAGTTGTGACAGCTCGCGGTGGATGTACAGGCTGCTGTCATCCAGGTTGGTCACCGCCGCCACCGGGGCCGGCACGGGCGGCTCGGCTACCACGGCAGGCGCGGCGGGCTCATGCTCCGGCGGGGTCTCGGTGACTTGTTCAACCACCGGGTGAGCGTCTTTTACGGCAACTTCTGAGAGTCCTTCGGTATTCATTGAATGTTCCTGTGAGGGCTATTGTTGCTCTCTAAGCAATTGGGCGGCGCGGGCGGCGAAGTAGGTCAGAATGCCATCAGCCCCGGCGCGTTTAAAGGCTGTCAGGGATTCTAGGATCACCCCTTCACTCAGCCATCCATTCTGTATTGCAGCCATGTGCATCGCGTACTCGCCGCTGACCTGATAGACAAACGTCGGCACTTTGAATTCTTCTTTGACCCGGTAAAGGATGTCCAGGTACGGCATCCCCGGCTTGACCATCACCATGTCAGCGCCTTCGGCCAGGTCGGCCGCCACTTCGTGCAGGGCTTCATGACTGTTGGCCGGGTCCATCTGGTACGACGCCTTGTTGGCCTTGCCCAGGTTCAACGCCGAGCCCACCGCATCGCGGAACGGGCCGTAGTAGGCGCTGGCGTACTTGGCCGAATAGGCCATGATCCGCACATTGACGTGACCGGCCAGCTCCAGGGCTTCGCGAATCGCCTGGATGCGCCCGTCCATCATGTCCGACGGTGCAACCACCTGGGCGCCAGCAGCGGCGTGGGACAAGGCTTGCTTGACCAGCGCATCGACGGTGATGTCGTTTTGAACATAGCCGTCTTCGTCCAGAATGCCATCCTGACCATGGGTGGTGAACGGGTCCAGCGCCACGTCGGTGATCACCCCAAGCTCCGGGAAGCGCTCGCGCAGGGCACGGGTGGCGCGCTGGGCGATCCCGTCCGGGTTCCAGGCTTCGGCAGCATCCAGGGACTTGAGTTCAGACGGTGTGACCGGGAACAGTGCCAACGCTGGAATCCCCAGTTCAACCCAACCTGCAGCTTCTTCAAGCAGCAGATCAATGGTCAAACGCTCCACACCGGGCATCGAAGCCACCGCCTCCCGACGATCTTCCCCGTCCAGCACAAACACCGGCAGGATCAGATCGTTGGTCGTCAGTACGTTTTCACGCACCAGGCGGCGAGAAAAATCATCACGGCGATTGCGACGCAGACGGGTAGCAGGGAACAGACGATTGGCAGGGGTAAAGCTCACGACAGACTCCTGAGCCCGGGTTCACGGGCGAGCGTTGCAGTTATAAGCGGCCATTATGACGAAGGTATGACAGTTGTGCTTAAGCATGCGACCTGTAGTCGCATTCGTCATCCACGTAGGAATTGTTCACTTCGTGACACATCTCGATACTTTCATGAATCTTCGTGAAGGCGTAGGCTGCGCGTTCATTTCGCCAGCACCCCAGACCATGCTTCAACAATTTCTGCATGACTTCGGCTACTTTGCGCTCTTCCTGGGCACCTTCTTTGAAGGCGAGACCATCCTGGTCCTCGCAGGCTTCCTGGCGTTCCGTGGCTACATGGATATCAACCTGGTGGTGGTCGTTGCCTTTTTCGGCAGCTACGCCGGCGACCAGCTTTGGTATTACATGGGCCGCAAGCACGGCCGCAAGCTGTTGGCACGCAAGCCGCGCTGGCAACTGATGGGTGACAAGGCCCTGGAGCATATCCGCAAGCACCCGGATATCTGGGTGTTGAGCTTCCGCTTCGTCTACGGCTTGCGCACGGTCATGCCGGTGGCGATCGGCCTGTCCGGCTACCCACCTCTGCGCTACCTGATCCTCAACGGCATTGGTGCCGCGATCTGGGCGTTGGCGCTGGGCGCGGCGGCCTATCACTTCGGCGCGGTGCTGGAAGGTATGCTGGGCAGCATCAAGAAATACGAGCTGTGGGTGTTGGGCGCGTTGCTGCTACTGGGCTTCGGCCTGTGGCTGCGCCGCCGCATCAAGAATGCACGCATCGCCCGCGAGGCCTGCGCCGAGGCCAAGGCCCGGCTCGCCGCCGAGCCGGTCCCGGTCGAAACGCCTAAGACACCAGTCGAGTAAAACGGCTCCTGCAGCAGTAGAGGCCGATCACGCTGAGCAGGCTGTAGCTCAGCAGGCCCAGCCAGCCCAGGTTGCTGGCGGGCCATAGCCCAACCAGCGGCGCCAGCCACACCAGCGGCACATTCAGCACCAGCCGCGAAAGCTCGGCCTTCAACGCCCACGGGCGATTCTCCAGGGCCACCCCCAAGGTAAACAACCCCAGCGCCATGGCACTCCACCCCAGGATCAGCGCCGCCGTGGGCAAGCCTTCGCCGAAATTCATCAAATAGCTGCCAAAACCAACATACGCCGCAAATTGCAGGGCGATGTAGACCTGCTGGCGAACATCCAGCGGCACTTCAAATTTACGGAACTGGGTCAGGTCATGCTTGGCCAACGGGTACTTGGCCTTCACGTCCGCCGGGCGCCAGCCAGTGCGCATGAACCAGATGCGCAGCTTGTCCCACCAGCGCTCGGTACGCCGCGCATCACTCCACAACTGCGCATAAAACTGCAGGTTGGCCCACAACGGATTCCAACTGGCCAAGGGCGTAGTCACACCGAAAATCACAGGTTCGTTGTCATCTTCCTCTTGGAAGGTGCCGAACAGCCGGTCCCAAATAATGAACACCCCGCCGTAGTTGCGATCCATGTAGAGAGCGTTCTGCGCATGGTGAGCCCGATGATTGGACGGCGTGACGAAAAACCATTCATACCAGCCAAGCTTCGGCACATGCCGGGTGTGCACCCAGAATTGATAGAGCAGGTTGAGCGACGCCACGCTGATAAACACCACCAATGGCACGCCAAGGACCGCCAGGGGCAGGTAGAAGATCCAGCTCAGCAGGAAGCCGGTGCTGGTCTGGCGCAGGGCGGTGCTGAGGTTGTAGTCCTCGCTCTGGTGATGCACCGAGTGCGCGGCCCACAGGATATTGCGTTCATGGCCCATACGGTGCAGCCAGTAGTAGCAGAAGTCGTAGAACACAAAGGCGAATGCCCAGGTCCAGACGCTTTGGGCCGGCAGATCAATCAATGCAAGATGTTTGAGGGCGAACGCGTAGGTCAAAATCCCTACACCCTTGGTCAACAGCCCTGTGGTGGTGGACAGCACACCGGTGCTGAGGCTGTTGATGGCATCCGCCACCCGGTAGTTGCGCTCGCCGCGCCAGCGATCGGCGAGCAGCTCCACCACGATCAAGGCAATGAAAAACGGTACCGCGTAAGGCACGAAGTCCATGGTCTGGTCCGGTCTATTTTTGTTACATCAAGATTAGGTGCAGCGACGCGAGATCCCATTGGCAACAGATGACAAATTAGTAGACATTTAATGCCAAGACCCCAGGAGAAATGCCCATGAGCAAAAAGATTGCAGTGATCCTTTCCGGCTGCGGCGTGTACGACGGCGCAGAGATCCACGAAAGCGTGATCACCTTGCTGCGCCTGGACCAGCGCGGCGCTCAGGTCCAATGTTTTGCCCCCAACATCGCGCAGTTGCATGTAATCAACCACCTCACCGGCGAAGAAATGCCCGAGTCGCGCAATGTGCTGGTGGAGTCGGCCCGAATTGCCCGCGGTGAGGTCAAAGACATCCGCGAAGCCAATGCCGAAGACTTCGATGCGCTGATCGTGCCCGGCGGGTTTGGCGCGGCGAAGAACCTGTCGAACTTTGCCGTGGAAGGCGCAGGCTGCAGCGTCAACCCACAGGTGCTGGAGCTGGCCGAGGCCTTTGCCGAAGCGGGCAAGCCGGTGGGGCTGATCTGCATCTCACCGGCCCTGGCGGCGAAGATCTATGGCCCAGGCGTGACCTGCACCATCGGCAACTGTGCCGACACCGCCGCCGCGCTGGACAAGATGGGCGCCACTCACCAGGAATGCACGGTGGAAGATATTGTCGAGGACAAGGCGCGCAAGCTGGTGAGCACGCCAGCCTATATGCTCGGCAAGAACATCAGCGAGGTCGCTTCGGGGATCAACAAGCTGGTGGACCGGGTGTTGGAGTTGACCCACGAAAACGACTGAACACCTGTGGTGGCAAGGGAGCTTCTGTGGCGAGGGAGCTTGCTCCCGCTGGAGTGCGAAGCGCTCCCAAGATTTTGGGGCCGCTACGCAGCCCAACGGGAGCAAGCTCCCTCGCCACAGGTCAGGGTTGGCGCATCAACCGCGTGAGAATGCGATCCAGGGCATTGGCAAACGCCTGCTTGTCCTTCTCGCCATGGGGCAGTGGACCACCGCCCATCTGGCCTTGCTCCCGCAGATCCGTGAACAGGTTACGCACCGCCAGGCGTTCGCTCATGTTCGCCGGGCTGAACTCCTTGCCCCGTGGATCGAGGGCGGTGACGCCCTTTTTCACCAGACGATCGGCCAACGGCACATCGCTGCAGATCACCAACTCGCCCGGCACCGCGTGCTCCACCAGGTAGTCGTCCGCCGCATCCGGGCCGCTGGGCACCACGATCAGCTTCACACACGCGAAGCTCGGCTTGATCTGGCTCTGCCCGGCCACCAGCACCACCTCGAACTGACGCTTGAGGGCGAATTTCACCACTTGGTCCTTGGCTGCCCGAGGGCAGGCGTCGGCATCGATCCACACGCGCATGTCAGGCTGCCACTCGGCGCTTCTCGGCCAGGCGGCTGCGGCCATACAGCACCACAATCGCCAGGATCGCCACGGCCTGTGCACTCAGTGAGTACGCATCGGCGTGGATGCCCAGCCAGTCGAAGTCAAAGAACGCCACCGGCCGCGTGCCGAAGATACCGGCTTCCTGCAACGCCTTCACGCCATGCCCGGCGAACACCACCGACAACGCACACAGCAACGCCGCGTTGATCCCGAAAAACAACGCCAGCGGCAGCTTCGCCGAACCGCGCAGGATCACCCACGCCAGGCCCACCAACAGCACCAGAGCCGTGGCGCCACCCGCCAGCACCGCGTTGTGCCCGGCCGGGCCGGCTTGCAGCCACAGGGTTTCGTAGAACAGGATCACTTCAAACAGCTCGCGGTACACCGAGAAGAACGCCAGCATCGCAAAGCCGAACCGACCGCCGCCGCCCACCAGGCTGCTCTTGATGTAGTCCTGCCAAGCGGCGGCGTGGCGCCGGTCGTGCATCCACACGCCGAGCCACAGCACCATCACACTGGCGAACAGCGCCGTGCAGCCTTCCAGCAGTTCGCGCTGCGCACCACTTACGTCAATCACATACGCGGCCAACGCCCAGGTCGCCAGACCCGCCAGCAACGCCAGGCCCCAACCCACGTTGACGCTGCGCACTGCCGACTGCTGGCCTGTGTTACGCAGGAACGCGAGGATCGCAGCAAGCACCAAGATGGCTTCCAGGCCTTCACGCAGCAGGATCAGCAAGCCGGAGATGTAACTCAGCGACCAGCTCAGGCCATCACTGCCCAGCAAGCCAGCGGATTCGGTGAGCTTGCCTTTGGCCAGATCCAGGCGTTGCTGCACTTGCTCGACCGGCAAGCCGTCCTGCAACGACTGCCGATAGGCCATCAGCGCCTTCTCGGTGTCTTTGCGCACGTTGGCGTCGACGTTATCCAGCGAGCTTTCCACCAGCTCAAAGCCTTCCAGGTACGCGGCTACCGACAGGTCGTAGGCCTGCTCGTGGTCGCCGTTACGGAATGCGGCCAGGCTCTTGTCCAGGGTGGTGGAGGTGTAGTCGAGCAGCTGCGCCGGGCCACGCTTGACCTGCGGCGGTTGCGCACGCTGGGCACGGAATGTCGTGGCGGCAGCTTCACCGTTGGCGGCCAGGACTTCGTTCGGCGTCTGGCGGGCCAGGTCGGCGAGGTTGAACGGTTGCTCGCTTTTCGCGGCGGCCGGGTCTGCCGTGAAACCGGCGATATAGGTGGCCAGGTCCCAGCGCTGACGGTCGTCCAGTTGGTCGGCGAAGGACGGCATGTCGGTGCCTTCGACGCCAAGGCCGAGGGTGTTGTAGATCGCATAGAGGCTCAAGCGGTCCAGGCGCACAGGGTCGCGCAGATTGGCCGGTGGCGGCGTCATGCCGACGCTGGCCGGGCCATCACCGGCGCCCGCCGTGCCGTGGCACACCGAGCAATGCTGGGCGTAGAGCGGTGCGCCGCGGGTTGGATCAGGGGTGATTGCCGGAGCCTGGCTGACTTCATAGGCCACGGCCAGTTGGGCACCTAATTGCCGGGCTTGCCGAGCAACCGTTGCGCCGTCCTGATGGGCGGTTACCGCCGCTAACAGTTCATCGACACCTTTGACCAACGCCGCGCGATCCGGGCGCTGAGGCAACTCTGCCACCAACCCTTGCAACACGCCGAGAAACTCCACCTGTTCGCGGTATTCGGATTCATCGATAACCTTGCCCGCCTCCACCGTCGGTGGATAGTCAGCGCCAATGTAGTCGAGCAAATGCAGGGCTTGCGGGGCGCCCTCGGCAGTTGCGGCCAACAGGTTGACGCTGCACGACATCAACGCCGGCAACAGTAGCCAGGCGAGAAAACGGAAGGGGGCAGTCATGAACGAATCTCAAATGGAAATACGAAGTAACACATTGTTAAGCCTTAAAGGGTTTGACTCAAGGCGTAAGTGATTTTGTGTTCTTAGAGGCGGGGAATTTTAGGAACGGGTGGTGGCGTTTTTTGTGGGCAAATAGCCATTGTTTTGCCAGTAATGGTGCTTATAATGCCGCGCCCTGTTAGTGCGAAAGGGAATTTCGTTCCTTGTTTTTATGAGGAATGACCACATCGGTTGACACTTTCAGGGAAGAAGTTTGCATGGCATTTCGCGCTTTACCTTTTCTTGCGCTCTCGGCGGTGACGTTGTTGTCGGGCTGTTCGATGTTTCGCAGCTATGACACCGAGTTGCAGGCGACCAATCAGCAGTTGGCCAGCGGGAATGTCGACGCGGCGTTGACGCTGTTGGAGAAGAACAACAGCGGTGAAGACAAGGACTTGCTCTATTTCTTCGAGAAGGGTGAGTTGCTGCGGGCCAAGGGTGATTTGACGGGGAGCCAGACCGCCTGGCGCAGTGCTGATCTGCAAGTCTACAAATGGGAAGAGGCGGTCAAGTTCGACAGCGCCAAGTACCTGGCCCAGTTCGGCAGTTTCCTCGCCAACGACAAGGTGCGGCGCTACGAAGGCTATGACTACGAAAAAGTCATGCTGACCACGCAGATGGCGCTGAACCTGCTGGCCTTGAACGACTTCGACGGCGCACGCACCGAGATCAAGAAGACCCACGAACGCGAAGCGGTGATCGCGGAACTGCGGGATAAGGAATACCTCAAGCGCGAGGACGAAGCCGAGCGTGAAGGCGTGACCACCCAGATGAAAGACCTGCGCGGCTACCCGGTGGCAGCCCTCGACGCGCCGGAAGTGGTCGGTCTGAAGAACAGTTACCAGAGTGCGTTCAGCCATTACCTGGCCGGCTTCGTCTACGAAGCCCTGGGCGAGAAGGACCTGGCCGCGCCTGGCTATCGCAAGGCGGCCGAGTTGCGCCCCAATACCCCCTTGCTGGAACAGGCCCTGCTGGATCTGGACAAATCCAAGGTCGGTGTCGATGAAACCGACGTGCTGATCGTGGTGCAAAGTGGCCTGGCGCCGGCCCGCGACTCGATTCGCCTGCCGATTCCGATCCCGATCAACGGTAACCTGGTGATCACCCCGCTGTCGTTCCCGGTGATCAAGGCCGATACGTCCACCGCGACTTTCGCCCAGATCGGCGTCGACGGCCGGCAACAGAACCTCACCGCACTCAACAGCACCACGGCCATGTCCCGCCGCGCCCTGCGCGATGACATGCCAGGGATCATCCTGCGCACCACGGTGCGTGCGGTCACCCGTGGTGTGGCGCAAAACAACCTGAACAAGACCAACCCTATGGCAGGCCTGGTGCTGGGTATCGCCTCGGCAGTCACTGAAGGTGCAGACACCCGGACCTGGCGCACCCTGCCGGACATGACCCAGGTGACGCGCCTGCGCCTCAAGCACGGCGAGCACCAGGTCAGCCTGCCCAACGCTCTGGGCGGCACGCTGGTGACGGTCAAGGCTGACCAGCGTTATCAGGTGATCACCCTGCGCGTGGTTGGCAACCAGGTATTCGCCGGTGGCCTGGCCGCCCATGTGGTGCCGAGCACCGCCACCCAGGCCATCGCCCTCAAACAACCTTAAGGAGCACGCTATGCGTCATTTCATCCTCGGCGCCCTGGCGCTGGTCCTGCTGGCCGGCTGCGCCACCCCGCCACCACCGGAGCCTGGCAGCGCCGCCAGCAAAATCGTGGTGATGGGCAAGTTCAAGGGCATCGCCGTCGGTGCCATCCGCGTTGCGCGTGAAAACGGCTTCCTGACTGCCAAGGTGCAGTTGAGCAACATCACCAGCAGTAACCAGACGATGTATTACCGCTTCGCCTGGCTGGGAGCCGACGGCTTCCCGGTGGGCGACGAAGAAACCTGGAAAGTGCTGAGCCTGTACGCCAACCAGGCGACCTTTCTGCCGGCCATCGCCAACTTGCCTCAAGCGGCGGACTTCCGCCTTGAAGTGAAGACGCCTTGAGCCGTTCCCCTTCTACGTTTCAGAGAGAATTCCCCATGTTTGCACGCTTCTCGATCCTCGCCGTGGTTGCCCTGCTGGCCAGCGGTTGCTCCAACACCTCGCCTGTACTGGGCAGCAAGAACATCAACTACGGCGACACCAAGGCCGTGGAAACGATCACCAACGAGTTCGGCTCCACCGACCTGCAGATGATCGCCGAAAGCATGACCCGCTCCCTCGCCCAGTCCGGCATCCTGCAGGGCCGCCCGGTGGTGCAGGTGTATGACGTGAAGAACAAAACCAGCGAGTACATCGATACCCGCGAGATCACCACGTCGATCAAGACCCAGCTGATGAAGACCGGCACCGCCCGCTTCGCCAGCGACAACACCGACATGCAAAGCCAGGTCGACCAGCTCAAGCTGCAGAACCAGAGCGGCCTGTACAAGAAGTCCACCGTCAGCAAGACCGGCAACATGGTCGCCGCCAAGTACCGCCTGGAAGGCTCCATCAGTTCCATCGTCAAGCGCAGCTCGGACTACAAGGACGTGTTCTACAAATTCAGCCTGCAACTGGTCGACGTCGAGAGCGGCCTGGCCGAATGGATGGACGAAAAAGAAATCCGCAAGACCACGGAGCGCTAAGCAATGCGTGCATGGATCGGCATGATCGGCCTGCTGTGCGCCTTTGGCGCCTCGGCCGCCCCGAAGATCGCGGTGACCGACCTGGCCTACGAGGCGCGGGTCGAGGAATATATCCACCAGGTGTCGGCCAGCAACAACTTCCAGGCAAGCGCCTACCACGCCAGCGGTGCGTCGAACTACAGCGAGTACGAAAGCCGTACCAGCTACATCGAACAGACCGAGCTGCGTAAATTCAGCGGCGACATCAAGGGCGAGATTCTCAAGTCGCGTCAGTTCCAGCTGGTACAGGGCACGCCCTACACCGCAGATGCCAAGGGTGACGTCTACGACGTGATCAAGCGCATCAAGGCCGGTCACTTCAAGGGCGCGGACTATGTGCTGTTCGGCACCCTGTCGGACATCGACTTCACCCAGGACATCAACGCCCTGGACCACACCAACAGCTACTCGGCCGTACTGGGCCTGACGTTGGTGGCGGATTTCAGCCTGATCAACACACGCACCTACGAGATCACCTCGGCGTTCACCGCCATGGGTGAAGGCCAGGACACCAAGCTGGTGAACAGCCGCGATGTGCGCGTGAGCCTGAACCGGCCGCGCGTGGTGAAGGACGTGTCGAAAGCACTGGGTGAGGATGTGGCGCGGCAGTTGGCGGAGCAATTGGGGGGCGGGTATCAAGACCCGGGCAAGCCGGCGCTGCGCAACAACCTGCCAAGGGATGAAGCACCCAAAATCCTGCGTTGAGCCCCGTAGGAGCCGGCTTTCCGGCTCCTACAACGGTTACGCGGTCGCGCGATGAAGGCTGGCGAGAAAGCCAGCCGCCCCAACAAACAACCCGGCAAACGTACGGTTCATACGCTTCTGTTGTTTAGGCGTACGCAACAGGCGCAATACCTTCGACGCCAACCCCGTATACCCCGCCATCACCACCATATCGACGCAGATCATCGTCGCACCCAGGATCAGGTACTGGGTCAGCAGCGGCGCCTGCGGGTTCACGAACTGCGGCAGCACCGCCAGCATGAACACCAAGGCCTTGGGGTTGCTGGCATTCACCAGGAAACCACGGAACATCATCGCCATCGGCTTGCCGATCGGGCGCACGGCCGCGTCATCGGTCATGTCCATGGGCAACGCGCGCCATTGCTTGATGGCCAGATACACCAGGTACGCGACGCCAAACCATTTGATTGCATAGAACGCGGTGGAGGATGTCGCCAGGATGGCACCCAGGCCGCATGCCACGACGGCAATCTGCATCGCCAGGCCCAGTTGCAGGCCAATCGCGTTCCAGTAACCGCGCAGGAAACCATATTGCAGGCCGCTGGACATCGAGGCGATGGCGCCAGCGCCAGGGGAAAGGGAGATGATCCAACTGGCCAGGAAAAAGGCCAGCCACGTATCGAGTGCCATTACACACCTCAAGAGGGAGTTTGCTGTTGTGCCTTAAGCTAACTCCGCCGACCAAAGGCTGGCTATAGATTTTTACAAGATGTGAATACTAGCGGTCGCCCGGAAACACATGGGTACCTGGCCAACGCCGCACCGAACGCTGGAAAAACAGGCTGTTGGGCACTTGCACCATCGCGCTGTCAGTCCCCGCTTCTGCCACTTCGATCAACGTGGTGTAGAGCAGATTGATCGCCACGACCCGGCCCTTCACCCCTGGTTTGTCGACGGTATCCACCAATTCGACGATATCGCCCAGGCGAAACGGCCCGACGGTGAAGATCAGGATGGCGCACAGCAGGTTGGACAACACCGACCACATGGCGAAGAACGCCACGGCTGCGACCGCGACAAACCCGGACAACGCCGTCCACAGCACTGTGGCGGACACACCCAGGCGGCCCAGCACGAAGATCAGCGCACTGCCCATGATCAGCCAGCGCAAGCCACCGCGCAGCGGCATCAGCAGCTGCGGCGGGAATGGGTAGCGCTCACCCAGCCGGGTCAGGCCTTTGGCGACGAAGCGCTGGGCAAGGTAACCCGCCAGCAGGATGAGCAGGATTTGCACGCCAACCCAGACGGGCTCGACCCACTGTGTCGGTATCGGCAGCTGCAACGCTTCCATCAGGACAGCGCCTCCAGCTCCGCTTGCAGGGTTTCGAGCAATTCGAGAGCTTCCATCCAGGTCTCCTCCAATTGCCCTTCACGCACCTTGAGCTTGGCCTGTTCGGCCAGCAGGTCGCGCAACTCATCCTTGCGGGCGGCCTCGTAGACGGCGCTGTCGCCCAGGCTGGCTTCGATCTTGGCCAGGCGCTCATGCACCTTGCCCAACTCGGCTTCCAGCTTGTCAGCCTCACGCTTGTGCGGCGCGAGTTGCTGACGCAACGCGGCGGCGGCTTGGCGCTGGGCCTTTTTGTCGGTCTTGTCCGGGTTGACCGGGGTGTTGCTGACCGGCGCGTTGCGCAGGCGGTAGTCCGTCAGCCAGCGCGCGTAGTCGTCCAGGTCGCCGTCGAATTCCTCGACTTTGCCGTCCGCCACCAGCAGGAAGTTATCCGTGGTGCTCTTGAGCAAATGGCGATCGTGAGACACCACCAGTACCGCGCCGCTGAACTCCTGCAGGGCCATGGTCAGCGCCAGGCGCATTTCCAGGTCCAGGTGGTTGGTCGGTTCGTCGAGCAGCAGCAGGTTCGGACGGTCCCAGGCGATCAATGCCAGGGCCAGACGGGCTTTTTCGCCGCCGGAGAAGTTCAGCACCGGCTCGTCGATGCGCGCACCACGGAAGTCGAAACCACCGAGGAAATCGCGCAGGGTTTGTTCGCGCTCGGTCGGCGCCAGGCGCTGCAGGTGCAGCAACGGGCTGGCCTTGGAATCGAGAGAGTCCAGCTGATGCTGGGCGAAGTAGCCCACCACCGTGTTCTCGCCACGGGTCAGGCGGCCGGCCAATGGCGACAGCTCACCCGACAGGTTCTTGATCAGCGTCGACTTACCCGCACCGTTAGGGCCGAGTAAACCAATGCGCGCACCCGGCGTGAGTTGCAGCTTCACTTTTTCCAGGATGGTTTTGTCGCCATAACCCAGGCGTGCATCGGAGAGATCCAGCAACGGGCTGGAGATCTTCACCGACTCGCGAAACACGAAGTCGAACGGCGAATCGACGTGGGCCGCCGACAGCTCCTCCATGCGCTCCAGTGCCTTGATCCGGCTTTGGGCCTGGCGGGCCTTGGTGGCCTGGGCCTTGAAGCGGGCAATGTAGCTTTCCATGTGCGCACGTTGCGCCTGTTGCTTCTCGAACGCCTGTTGCTGCTGGGCCAGGCGTTCGGCACGAGCACGTTCGAACGCGGTGTAGCCGCCACGGTACAGCGTGATTTTCTTCTGTTCGACGTGGGCGATGTTGTCGACCACGGCGTCGAGGAAATCCCGGTCGTGGGAAATCAGCAGCAAGGTGCCCTGGTAACTCTTGAGGAAGTCTTCCAGCCACAGGATCGCATCGAGGTCCAAGTGGTTGGTCGGTTCGTCGAGCAGCAACAGGTCCGACGGGCACATCAGGGCCTGGGCCAGGTTCAGGCGCATGCGCCAGCCGCCGGAGAAGTCCGCGACCGGACGGTCCATCTGCTCGTTGGTAAAGCCAAGGCCGGCGAGCATCTTGCGGGCGCGGGCATCGGCGGTGTAGCCGTCGGCGCTGTCGAGCTCCGAGTGCAGGCGGGCCTGGGCGGCGCCGTCCTGGGCTTTCTCGGCCTCGGCCAGGTCGTGTTGCACCTGGCGCAGGCGCAGGTCGCCATCGAGCACGTAGTCGATCGCGATGCGGTCCAGGGTGTCGATCTCCTGGCGCATATGGGCGATGCGCCAGTCGGCCGGCAGCAAGCAGTCCCCGGAATCCGGGGTCAGCTCACCCAGCAACAGGGCGAACAACGTGGATTTGCCGGCGCCGTTGGCACCGATCAGGCCGGCTTTGTGACCGGCGTGCAGGGTCAGCTCGGCGTCTTCGAGAAGACGTTGCGGGCCACGCTGTAATGTTAGGCTTTGAAGTCGGATCATAATGGCGGCGGAGTCTACCAGCTTCGTTCGCCGCTGGCTTGGGTGTGAATATGTGCGCTGACCTGTGGAGCTTTGCCCTCTCGACTTACGCCCGCCCGGGCGTGGAGGCCGCTTGCCTGCGTTTGCAGGCACAAGGGGCAGACGTGTGCCTGTTGTTGTGTGGCGCGTGGTTGGAGCAGCGTGCGGTGACAGTGACCGCCGAGCGTATACAGGCGCTGAGACAGGTCGCCAGGCCTTGGCAGACAGGCGTGATCGAACCGTTAAGACACCTACGCACTCAATGGCGCGCCATGGCACAGCAAGATAGGGATTTGGCGGGATTACGCGAACGGGTCAAGGCCCTGGAGCTGGACGCCGAACAGCAGTTGCTGGCACGTCTGGAAGCGTTGGCGCAACTGTGGCAGATGGGTGATGCGATGGGTCAGCAACGATGGCTGGAAGGACTGGCGGCTGAGGATGCCGCCAACCTTGACCACGACGCGCTGCAACAGCTGCGCGTCGTGGCCACCAACACTTAGGAAGCGCTGGTTGGGGTGGTGCTTGTCGCTACCGGGGCAGTCGTGCTGCTGGCCGGTGCAGTTGGAGCGGTGGACGCTACCGGGGCAGCCGGTGTTGCTGGCTTGGCCGGTGCTGGTTTTGCGGCAGCTGGCTTGGCAACGGCGGGCTTCGCTGCGGCTGGTTTGGCAGCTGGTTTTGCAGCAGCAGGTTTTGCAGCTGGCTTGGCGGCCGGTTTTGCAGCAGCAGGTTTTGCAGCTGGCTTGGCGGCCGGTTTCGCAGCAGCAGGTTTAGCAGCTGGCTTGGCGGCCGGTTTCGCAGCAGCAGGTTTAGCCACTGGCTTAGCGGCTGGTTTTGCAGCAGCGGTTTTAGCCACTGGCTTAGCGACTGGTTTTGCAGCAGCGGTTTTAGCAGCTGGCTTGGCGGCTGGTTTTGCAGCAGCGGTTTTAGCAACTGGCTTGGCGGCTGGTTTTGCAGCAGCGGTTTTAGCAGTTGGCTTGGCGGCTGGTTTTGCAGCAGCGGTTTTAGCGGCTGGCTTGGCGGCTGGTTTCGCAGCAGCGGTTTTAGCAGCTGGCTTGGCGGCTGGTTTTGCAGCAGCGGTTTTAGCAGCTGGCTTGGCGGCTGGTTTCGCAGCAGCAGTTTTGGCAGCAGGTTTTGCCGCAGCTTTAGCAGGTGCCTTTGCAGCAACAGCTTTGCTCGCTGGCTTTTTCGCCGCGCTCGCTGCAACCGCTTTTGCAGGGGTACGAGCACCCAGCACTTTAGCCACAGCTTCTTTCACACGACCAACGCCCTGGGCCAGCTTCAGGCTTTCCTGGGCATCTTTTTTCAGTTGGGAAATATAGGCGCGGGTTTCAGCTTGGCGATCCTTGAGGGCGTCCAGCAGGTCCTCAAGTTCTTTGACAGCGTCTTTGGCTTTGGCTTGTGCCTTGGCCTTGCCGGCAGTGGCGGCGTCTTGCAGTTTGGTGCGGGATTTGTGCAGCTTCTCTTGCGCTTTACCGCGTTGTTTTTCCAGCTTGGCGAGCAGTTTTTCTGCATCGGCCAGAGCTTGGGAACAAGCGCTTTCCAGATGTTCGAGCAAGCTGCCCGAAAGTTGTTGGAGTAAATGCAACGGGGTATTAACAGGCTTCTGTTTGGCCGACATGGTTTACCTCCTGGCTGACGTGGGTGCGGCTCATACTAGCCCTCTGCTCTTACCGCCGCTAGGGCATGTTGACAGTATCGTTTGCCTTGCGTTGCACCGTGTGAAAATTCTTATCGATATAACGAAAATACGCGGCACTTTTTACCCTTTCACACTGGCATAATCCGTCGCACTTTCGGCGGGAGAATGCCCATGTCGCGTTACCTTTTTCTTGTGCTGGGCTTGGCAATTTCGGTGGCCAATGCGAGCGATCAATCGTCGGCGAAAACCGTTGACCAGAATCAGCATGACCTCGCCTACAGCCTGGGCGCCAGCCTCGGCGAACGCCTGCGCCAGGAGGTTCCCGACCTGCAAATCCAGGCGCTGATCGATGGTCTCAAGCAGGCCTACCAAGGCAAACCCCTGGCGCTGGATAATGCCCGTATCGAAGCGATCCTTGCCCAACACGAAGCGCAAAACGACGCCGACGCGCAGGCGCCTCAAAGCGAAAAAGCACTCGCGGCCGAACAACAATTCCTGAGCAAAGAAAAAGCAGCAAAAGGCGTACGCGAATTGGCGGATGGGATCCTGCTGACTGAACTCACTCCCGGCACCGGTGAAAAACCCAAAGCCAGCGACCAGGTCCAAGTGAAATACGTGGGGCGGTTACCCGATGGGACAGTGTTCGACCAGAGCACACAACCACAATGGTTTCGTCTGAACAGTGTGATCAGCGGCTGGAGCAGCGCCTTGCAACAGATGCCGGTGGGAGCAAAATGGCGCCTGGTGATTCCATCGGCCCAGGCCTATGGCGCCGATGGCGCCGGCGAATTGATTGCGCCTTACACGCCACTGGTGTTCGAGATCGAATTGCTCGGCACGCGCCCTTGAGACAATAAAAAACGGTGCGTCATGCGCACCGTTTTTTGTATATCGCTATCGAGGGTCAAGCCTGGGTAGCAGACTCTTCCTTGTGAGCGTTGTGCAGCACTTCGATCAAGCAGTCTTCCAGCTCGAATCGTTCGTGCAGCAACGCGCCCAATTCTTTGAATTTATCTGCCACGCAGTTACCCGCATCACACAGGTCGGTGAACTCAAGCAGCTTTTCGGTGATGACATCGATGCGCGGGTAAAGGGTCTCAGCCAAATCCAGGCCACGCTGATCGTCGAAGGCTTCCGCCTCCTTGGTCAGTTGTTCGTAGACGCCGAAATGACCGGCTGACACGTAGTCCACCAACACACCGCAGAAATCCTGCAACGGTTCGCGGTTCTGCGCCAGTGCCTCGGGCTTGGCGCCGAGCGCATCAAAGGCCCGAACCAGTTCGTGACGTGCCTTCAGCCAGCTGTCGATCAGCTTGTGCACCCCACCCCAGCGTTCCTGAGCATTCTGACAACTTTCCAGCATGATGATCTCTCTTCCCTATAGGGGCGCTGCCGCCTGGTGCCCGCGCAACACTTCAAGGATAAAGCAGCAACCGGACAAGGCCGCATCTGACAAACGGTTTCAATAACACGTGCGGGCCAGATTATGCCCGCATGACTATGGCTTCAAGGTACGCAGGAGAGAAAGTTCATACAAGTGTTTAATCCCGTCCTACAAACTGCGACCGGCATTCAGCGCCTCGCCGGACGCAAACGCTGGCTCAACAACAGCCGTGAAAACTGCATGGCGCCGAGGATCAACATCCCGACGAAGAACAGCAGGCTCCACTCCGGCAGGCTCAAGTCGAACAGTGTCCAGTTGATCTCCACACAATCGACAGTGCCTTTGACAGTCAATTGCAGGGCCTGCCAAAACGACAGGTTTTCGATCATGTAGTGCAGGCTTGGCCAGCAGTCAGCCACCTGCTCCGGTGCGGCGTTTTGTAGCAATACCTGGCGCGCGGCGGTCATGGCGCCAAGCAACGCGAAGCCCATGCTTGCCAGCCAATACAGACAGCTCACGGAGCGCTTGGGGTTATGGATCGCGGCAACCAGATTGATCAATGTGAATGCAGCCAGGAACCCCCTTTGCACCTGACACAGGAAGCAAGGGCGCAAGGAGACACCGAATTCAAGGTAAAAGGACGCGCCCAATGTCAGCGCACCGGCCAGGAACGCAAGGAAAAACAAGGAGCGTGAAGGGGCCAAAGGCATGCTTTATCCGCATCGCGAAAGATAGGTCGCTACGGTAGAGGAAAGGCCTGACCCCTTTCAATACATGCCAGAGCAGACGATTCCGCGAGAGGGTAAGGACTTCCCGCCAGAAGATGGAAGACGTTGGGCTGTTGAGCGTCAGACATTGCCCACAAACGCTCTACAGCCAGTTTTTCCCATGGAATGAGGGGGTGGCGGCCAGTTATCTCCGGGCCGCTCCTCACCCATTTCCTACATCAAACTCGGACCGGCACAGGCAGCGGTGACGCCAGCAAACGGTTGTCCAGCAACCCAAGGCCCTCTTGGAACAGCTGGTTGCTGCGTTCAGTGTCACCCAGTTGCGCCAACAAACGCGCCAACTCGGCACAGGCCTCGGGATTACGCTGCACCTGCAGGCTGCTTTCCAGATAATCCCGCGCTTTGCCCCACAGGCTGTTTTGCAGGCACAGGCGGCCCAGCGTCAGCAACAGGCTGGCATCACCTGGATGATCCTTGAGCCAACCTTCGGCAAACTTCAACTGCTTGGCTGGATCGCTGCCACGCAACAAGCCGTAGAGTCGAATCAGATGGCTGTCGTAACCGCGCTTGATCGCGCCACGCAGCGCTTCCTCGGCCTTGGCATCGGCGCCCAACTGGCGCAGTTGCTCGGCATAAGCCAGGACCAGTTGCGGCTCCTGGCGTTGGGCGGAAGTGAGTTGCTGCCAGGCTCGCTCAAGGGACTGCAAGCCGGCCTCGCCCTGCTCTTCACGCTGGGCCGCGAGACTCAGGTTCTCGCCCCAGGCGCGACGCTCAAGCTCGGCCAGTTCACTGGCGGGCAGCACTTTATCCTTGCGCAGTTCCGGCAGCAGGCGGATCACCGACGACCAGTCGCCCCGCTGCTGATGCAGGCGCTGTAATTGACGCAAGACCTGGGCGTTGTGGGGGTGACGTTCGTGCATGGCCTGCAAGGTGGTCAGTGCGCCGTCGGTATCGCCGCGGTCCAGTTGCAGTTGCGCATGACTCAGGGCGACCGCCAGCTCGGCCTGGGGCTGGCGCTCCAGGGCGCGCTCCAGCAAACCATCGGACTCTTCGTAACGCCCCTGCTCATTCGCCGCACGGGCTGCACCGAGGTAATACAGCAGTGGCTGACGCTCGGCTTCGGCAGCACGATGCAAGTGGCGTTCGGCACTGGCCCAGCGACCTTCGGCGAGGTCCATCTGGCCCTGCTCGATGGCAATCTGCACACGACGGCTGCGGTTACGCCGCGACCACGGGTTGACCAGGCCACCGGAGGTGGTGATAAGGCTCAGCAGCACACGAATCAGGCAGATCGCCAGGCCGATTGCAAACACCGCCACCAGAGTCGCCCACACGCTCGACTCGTAATTCAGTACATGAGGGTAGGTGATCAGCACGTAGCCGGTGTGCTCCGAAATGCCAACACCTACGGCCAGCGCGATCGCAATTGCCAGCATCAGGATTACATAGAATCGCTTCATCGGTTCTACTCCTGCTTCGCCGGCGTCGCAGCCGCCTTGGCTTCGTCAGCAGACAGATGACGGCGCTCAAGATAAGCCTGCACGGCGGCCAGGCTCGCGGCCAGGTCCGGCGTCACCACTGATACCGCTTGGGGTTCAAGCTCAGTGATACGTGCCAGCATCGCCTTGCTCTGCGGGTTGTCCTGGTTGAAATTATCCTGCAGCACACCGCGGGCCTCCCCCAAGGCGCGGCTGTAGACAGCCGACTCGCCATTGAGCGCCGCCCATTGCGCCTGTTCCAGCGCCAGGCTCAGGGCCAGGCGCACTTGGTTCAAACCTTGGCCTGCCAGCAGCGGACGGACGTTGTCATCCGGGTTGAAGTCGATGCGGAAGTAACGGGAAATCTGCTCCCACCATTGGCTCCAGCGGCTTTCCGTATCAGTGGTAGGGCGTGACTCGGGAGCAGGTTCGGCCAGTTGATATTCAGGAGCGATCGCCGCCAGTTGCACGACCTGATCACGCAAGGCCGCCAATTGAAGGTACAGCCCGGTGCGGTCCGGTTGCTCGGTACTGCGCAGCGAAACAAGGCTCTTGGCCAATTGCTCGCGGGCAGCATAGGCGCCCGGATCGCTCTGCTCACGAAGAATCTCGTCGGCACCCTGGACCAAAGCCTGGGCACTGTTGATATCTTGCAGGGCAGAAAGGCGCAGGCTTGCCAGGCGAATCAAGTGCTCGGCCTCGGCCAGGCGCCAGTCTTGGCGGCTGGCTCCCAGCACGGTTTCCAGGCGCTGGCTCAGGCGCTGCTGATCACCCTGGAGCTGGGCCACCAGACGACGACGCTCCTCCAACTCATCCGCACCCGGCAACTGCGCCAGCCGCGCGGCCAGTTGTTGCTGGCTTTGCTTGAGGGACTGGGATTGATCATCGAGGGTCTGCACCTGGCCCAACTGCTGCTGGCTGCTGGCTTGCAACGCGCGGACCTGCCAGATCCCCCAACCGCCGGCGGCAACACCCGCAGCGCCGAGCAGCAGGGCGACAATTGCCAGGCCATTGCCACGGCGCGGCGCGGTGACCGGTGACTCAACCGGCGCATCAAGTGCGGGTTGGGTTTCATCTTTAGGCAAGGCTGTTTCGCTCACGTATCCGTCCTTTGCGTTTCAGAGAGTGGGAACGGGATAGCTCCGTATCGCCACTAACAAAGCCGCGGCACTCGCACCGCGACAATCCACAACTTTTTCTGCGCCAGCGGCCCGCGCCATCTCCAGGACTCGCGGGCTTGGCACGAACAACGGCAGCTGTGCCACCTGGGGCCAATCGGCTCCGGCCAGGGCTTGCAGGTGTAAAAAACCCTGCCCACTGCTGACCACCAGGCCGTTCAAGCGTTCCAACTGGATGCGTTGCATCAGTGCACCGGCCTCATAGGCCGGCAAGAAACGGCGATACAACTCCAGATAGTCGACACTAGCACCTTGTTCACGCAAACGCTCCGCCAGCAGCTCGCGACCGCCCTCACCGCGCAGGATCAACACCTGGGCATCCGGGCGGGCGATAGCCTCGCGCAACGCGGGCAATTGAAGCAAAGCCTCGCTGTCGTCGCCAGTAGGCGGATACTTAACATTCAGGCCGTGTTCGGCCAGTACCTGCGCGGTGGCCGCGCCGACACTGAACCACATCAGCTGCGGCCATGCGCGATCAAGTTGCGCCACGGCAAGGCGTGCCGCAGGCTTGCTGACGACGATCACCGCACAGTAACGCCCCAGGTCATGGAAGACAGCTTGCTGTTCAGGTGTTACGGGGAGCGGCTCAATGTCCAGCAACGGCAGGCTGCTGCTGAAAATGCCCGCGCCGGACAACGCGGCCGCCAGGGCCATCGACTCCTCGGCAGGCCGCGTCAGCAGCACGCGCCATTCGGTCACTGCGGACCGGCCTCGCCGTAGACTTTTTGCAGGATGGCACCGGCGCCCTTGTCCAGCAGCTCTTCGGCCACTTGGATACCCAGGGCTGTGGCGTCACGCTGTGGGCCACGCACCTCGGCGGTCAGCAGGGTGCCGCCGTCCGGATCACCCACCAGGCCACGCAGCCACAGGTTTTCGCCTTCAAGCACGGCGTAGCAGGCGATCGGCACCTGGCAGCCACCGTTGAGGTGTTTGTTCAGGGCTCGTTCGGCCGTGACACGGACTTCAGTGTCGTGGTGATCAAGAGGCTTGAGCAGGGCGTGGATTTCACTGTCGGCGGTGCGGCACTCAATGCCAACCGCGCCCTGCCCGCCGGCTGGCAGGCTGTCCTCGACGCTGATAGCCGAGGTGATGCGGTCTTCGAAGCCCAGGCGAATCAGGCCGGCCGCGGCAAGGATGATCGCGTCATATTCACCGGCATCCAGCTTGGCCAGTCGGGTGTTGACGTTGCCGCGCAGAAAGCGGATCTGCAGGTCCGGACGACGGGTCAGCAATTGAGCCTGGCGACGCAGGCTGGACGTGCCGACAATGCTGCCCAAAGGCAATTCGTCCAGGGACGCGTAGGTGTTGGAAACAAAGGCATCACGCGGGTCTTCGCGCTCGCAGATGCAAAACAGGCCCAGGCCTTCGGGGAAGTCCATGGGCACGTCTTTCATCGAATGCACGGCGATGTCGGCTTCGTTTTCCAGCAACGCGGTTTCCAGTTCCTTGACGAACAGTCCCTTGCCGCCGATCTTCGACAGTGGCGAGTCGAGCAGCTTGTCGCCGCGACTGACCATGGGCACCAGGGACACGGTCAGGCCAGGATGGGCCTGTTCCAGGCGTGATTTGACGTATTCGGCCTGCCACAAGGCCAGGGCGCTTTTACGGGTGGCGATGCGGATTTCGCGAGAGGACATGGATCAATCCGTACTGAATAGATACGGCAGATAATAACAGCTCAGGCAAATACGCTTTGATTTGAATCAGCAAGTGCGGGGCCTCCCTGGCCGCGTCGCACCGGGATATGAGTTGCAGGCCTCGCCACAGCCCTCGGGCTAAAGCTGCTGCATCATCTTGCGCACACCGGCTACATGCCGTCGGCTGACGATCAGTGCGTCGCCATTCAGGCCTTTCAGGAACAGCTGAAAGTGCCCCAGCGGCGTGCGTTGCAGGCGTTCGATGCGCTCGCGGGCCACCAGCGCATTGCGGTGGATACGCACGAAGCGGTCGCCGAACTCATCCTCAAGCGCCTTGAGTGGCTCATCGAGCAACACTTCGCCGCCCTGGTGGCGCAGGGTCACGTACTTGTGATCGGCGATAAAATAGACCACCTCGCCCAAGGGGATCAACTCGATACCTTTGCGGGTGCGGGCGCTGATATGGCTGCGCGGCCCATTACCACTCTGGGCTGCTGGCTGGGTCAAGGCGGCGAGTTGGACGCGGGTTGGGCGCTCGGCCTTTTTCAGGGCCTTGAGCAATGCTTCGCCAGCCACCGGTTTGGTGAGGAAGCTGACTCCACTGGCTTCCAGCGTCTCCGCGGAAAACTCATCGCCTGCTGCGCAAAACACCACCGCGGGTGGCGACTCTCGCTCGCTCAGTCGGGCGGCAACTTGCAGGCCATCAAGGCCCGGCATACGGATATCGAGCAACACCACATCCGGCTTGAGGCTGTCGATCAGCGTCAACGCCTCTTCGCCCGTGGTGGCGCTCGGTTCGAGTACTGCGTAACCCTCGAGATCACTGACCAAACGGTTCAGTCGCTCGCGGGCTTGGGGTTCGTCATCAACGATCAGGACATTCATATTGCGCTGGATTCCTGCGTGAGTCTCGCACAAGGATAGCGTAGACAGGTGCGGTGACTTGCGTCACAGCGATCCACGCTAAGACTAGCGCGAGCGGCAAAAAGTGCCCTGAGAGTGGCACCCATATTTACCCGGACCTGTTCAATAGCGCCCAAAACCTGCTGCCTTCGGGCATCGTCGTAGGGTTTGCTGATACACAATCCGAATACCCCCCTTTTTAAATGGATAGTCTGGGCTCTGACCGCATCACCCGACTTTGGTGCATTCACACACTATCAGTCCAACTGTAGACGCTCACTGAGACGACATTGCTCAATCGTCAAATATCGTTTCAATAAACCTCTGTACCCAGTCTCGTCCTGGACGCGTTCGGCGGCAAGGCACTTAGCCATCCTTTGCACAAATAAAAATGCCGACGACCCGCAGCACCGCGTCCACGGGCAACCCTGTTATTATCGCCGGCACACTTCCATGCCTCTTTATTAAGCAGATCACGAGCGAATCCATGAGCACCGACAAGACCAACCAGTCCTGGGGCGGCCGCTTCAGTGAACCCGTCGACGCCTTCGTCGCCCGCTTCACCGCCTCCGTCACCTTCGACCAGCGCCTGTACCGCCACGACATCATGGGCTCCATCGCCCACGCGACGATGCTGGCCAAGGTCGGCGTGCTGACCGACGCCGAGCGCGACAGCATCATCGACGGCCTGACCACCATCCGTGGCGAGATCGAAGCCGGCACGTTCGACTGGCGTGTCGACCTGGAAGACGTGCACATGAACATCGAGGCCCGCCTCACCGACCGCATCGGTGTGACCGGCAAGAAGCTGCACACCGGCCGTAGCCGTAACGACCAGGTGGCCACTGATATCCGCCTGTGGCTGCGTGACGAAATCGACCTGATCCTGTCCGAGATCACCCGCCTGCAAAAAGGCCTGCTTGAGCAAGCCGAGCGCGAGTCGGACACCATCATGCCGGGCTTCACTCACCTGCAGACCGCACAGCCTGTGACCTTCGGCCACCACCTGCTGGCCTGGTTCGAAATGCTCAGCCGCGACTACGAGCGTCTGGTGGACTGCCGCAAGCGCGCCAACCGCATGCCTCTGGGCAGCGCTGCGCTGGCCGGCACCACCTACCCGATCGATCGCGAATACACCGCGCAATTGCTGGGCTTCGACGCCGTGGGCGGCAACTCCCTGGATGGCGTGTCGGACCGTGACTTCGCCATCGAATTCTGCGCCGCCGCGAGCATCGCGATGATGCACCTGTCGCGCTTCTCCGAGGAGCTGGTGCTGTGGACCAGCGCGCAATTCCAGTTCATCGACCTGCCGGACCGTTTCTGCACCGGCAGCTCGATCATGCCGCAAAAGAAAAACCCCGACGTGCCCGAGTTGGTGCGTGGCAAGAGCGGCCGCGTGTTCGGCGCCTTGATGGGCCTGCTGACCCTGATGAAAGGCCAGCCTCTGGCCTACAACAAGGACAACCAGGAAGACAAAGAGCCGTTGTTCGACGCCGCAGACACCCTGCGCGACTCCTTGCGCGCGTTTGCCGACATGATCCCGGCGATCAAACCCAAGCACGCAATCATGCGTGAAGCGGCGCTGCGTGGGTTCTCTACCGCAACCGACCTGGCGGACTATCTGGTGCGCCGTGGCCTGCCGTTCCGTGACTGCCATGAAATCGTCGGCCACGCCGTGAAGTACGGCGTGGACACGGGCAAGGACCTGGCGGAAATGAGCCTGGAAGAACTGCGTCAGTTCAGCGACCAGATCGAGCAGGACGTGTTTGCCGTGCTGACCCTGGAAGGCTCGGTGAATGCCCGTAACCACGTGGGCGGGACTGCGCCGGTGCAGGTCAAGGCAGCCGTCGTACGTGGCCAGGCTTTACTGTCTAGCCGCTGATCCTTGTGGCGAGCGGGCTTGCCCCGCGTTGGGCTGCGAAGCAGCCCCAAAAACTGACACCGCGCAATGCCTGACAAAGCGCGGTGTTCTTACTTGGGGCCGCTACGCGGCCCAACGCGGGGCAAGCCCGCTCGCCACAAATGCGCGCAACTTCAAACTCTATTTTTTTGCTGCAATCATCGCCATAAACGCCGGCATCGCCGCCTCCCTGTCCGCTGCCACCTTCTGCGCATTGGGCATTGCATGCAGCCTGTCCAACAACGCCTTGGCCTTTGGCATCTCAGCCAGCCAATCCAGCCCAAACAGCTTCTCGCCCACCGCGCAGGCGAGGTTCACGCTGTACATGAAATACAAATCGGCAATCGTGAAGCTCTCCCCCGCCACATAAGGCGCAAACTTGCCGTGCCTGCCCAACGAACCAAAACCCAACAGCAATTCGGCCTTGGACTTCTCCTTGATCGCCTCCGGCACCGGCATGCCAAAAAACGCTTCGGCAAAACACGCGCGGGCAGGCAACTCGATGTACAGCTCGATTTCCCGGCACAGCGCCAGCACCTGCGCACGCTGGAACGGCTCGGCCGGCAGCAGCGCGGGCCCTTCCTGGGTGTGTTCGATGTATTCAAGGATCACGCTGGTTTCGTTGATAAAGCCCTGTTTCACGCCCAGCACCGGCACCTTGCCTCGCGGGCTCACCGCCAGGGCCTCCGGGGTTTGGCCCGCGTAAAACGGTACCTCTTCGAAAGGCAGCCCTTTCTCCAGCAGCGCCAGCTTGACCATGTTGTAGTAGTTGCTGACCGAAAATCCGTAGAGCTTGAGCATTGCGGGTGCCTCCAGGCCGGGAATGGGGTTGGCTGCAAAGAGTTATAGATCCCGGCGCCCAGCCTGACCAGCAGCATCACCGGCCTGAATGGAGTTAGACTGGCGCCCTTTCCTTGAGGAGCCTGCCATGAGCGAGCCGACCGATATCGACAACGACGAAGAAGAATTCGCCGAAACCACCCTGATCGAAGCGATCGAGAACCAGATCGAGAGCGAAAACCCGCCAGCGGCCAAGGCCACGTTCAACAAGCTGACCCTGGTGGGCTACGAGCGTGAAGAGATCCTGCAACTGATGGCCCACGTGCTGGCTGTCGAGATCGACGCGCTGCTGGAAGAGGACCGCGCCTTCAATACCGAATGGTATGAAACTGCACTGCGCGCCCTGCCGGAATTGCCGCCTGAAAAGCAATAAATCCAACACGCGGCAACACACTGGACAGTTCGGCAAAGTGCGTTCACCTTATGGCCTGCTAGCCTCTAATAAATTCTTAGAAAGTCTGGAGTCCTTATGTCGTATACCCCTGAGTTGGTTGCCGAACTGGAAATCCTTGTACTCTTCCCCTTGGACAGCACCAAAGAAGGTCTGAAAGTCCACCAGACCGCTGCGCCTACTGCTATCGCCGCCGCCAAACGCCTTCACGCGAAAGGACTTATCGACCAGCCGGACGGGGGCTACCTGACCAGCCTTGGCCGGGACGCCGCAGAGCAGGCCCAGACCCTGCTGACTATCTTGACCACTGCCACCACCAAAGAAGCCGCCTGATACCGGATACCGCCCGTGGAGTCCGCCCTTTGCGGATTCCGAGGGCGTTGCTGTGCACGTGCAAAAATTCTGACGTCAAAAACCATTTCCCTCTAAACCTCCTACGCTACTGGCTGTAAACTCCTACACGGCCGCCCACGTCGGGCCCTGCGAGCCACCGAGTTCGACATGACCCGCACCCATGAAATCCGCCCCGACCTGGACGAAGGCATCGACCGCAAGGTGCTGGCCCAGTTGCGCGCGCGGTTCATGGCCCTCAATGAAGGCCGTATGGCCCGTGCCATCGAGGGGCTGACGCCGCGCCAGCAAAGCGTGCTGAACCTGTTGCCGCTGTTTTTTCACGTCAACCATCCGTTGCTGCCGGGCTATGTGTCGGGCAGTACGCCAGCAGGCCTGTCGAATTTCGAACCGGACGCCCAAGCCCTCACCGAAGCCCAGCGCCTGACCCGTTCGTTCTCCTACAAGCCACGCCACGGCAACCCGCCGCGACCAATCCACGGCCTGTTCCTGATGGGCAGCCTGGGCACCCTGGCCCAGGCCGACCAGAGCGATATGGATGTGTGGGTGTGTCACGCCCCAGACCTGAGTGAGACCGAGCTGGCCGAGCTGCGCAAAAAGTGCCAGTTGCTGGAAGCCTGGGCCCTGAGCATGGGCGCCGAGGCGCACTTCTTTCTGATCGAGCCGACACGCTTTGTGCTGGGAGAGCGCGACACGCAACTGAGCTCCGACGACTGCGGCACCACCCAGCATTACCTGTTGCTGGATGAGTTTTACCGCACCGCCATCTGGCTGGCCGGGCGCACGCCGATCTGGTGGCTGGTGCCGGTGTATGAAGAAACCCGTTATGCCGAGTTCACCCACACACTGATTTCCAAGCGATTTATCCGCGCCGACGAAACCCTCGACCTGGGTCACCTGGCGCGCATTCCCCCCGGCGAATTTATTGGCGCCGGGCTGTGGCAACTGTTCAAGGGCATTGAGTCGCCCTACAAATCCGTGCTCAAGCTGTTGCTGACCGAGGTCTACGCCAGCGAACACCCGAACGTGCATTGCTTGAGCCTGCGCTTCAAGCGCGCGGTGTTCGCCAACCAGATGGACCTGGATGAGCTGGACCCGTACATCGTGGTGTACCGCCGCATCGAGGAATACCTCAAGGCCCGCAACGAGCCCGAGCGTCTGGAACTGGTAAGGCGCGCGCTGTACCTGAAGGTCAACCGCAAGCTCAGCGCCGGCCAGCGTACCACCAGCTGGCAGCGCCTACTGCTGGAGCGCCTGGCCCATGAATGGGGCTGGGACCAGCGCCAATTGGCGTTGCTCGACAGCCGCAGCCAGTGGAAAGTGCGTCAGGTCGCCTCCGAGCGCCGGGCCTTGGTGAGCGAGCTCAACTACAGTTACCGCTTCCTGACCCAATTCGCCCGCACCGAACAGACCGTCAGCCTGATCAACAAACGCGACCTCAATGTGCTGGGTCGGCGCCTATACGCCGCCTTTGAACGCAAGGCCGGCAAGGTCGAGTTCATCAACCCAGGCATTGCCCCGGACCTGGCTGAAGACACCCTGACCCTGGTGCAATCGCCCAACCGCAAGGAGCCGGGCCAGCACCACTGGGGCCTGTATAACGGCAACCTTACAGCGCTGGAATGGGAACACTTCGCGCCGATCAAACGCAGCCGCGACCTGCTGGAGATGCTGACCTGGTGCCATCGCAACGGCGTGATCGATAGCAGCACGCGCCTGGCGCTGCACCCCGGCACCAGCGACATGACCGAATTCGAGCTGTTCAACCTGCTGGGCAGCCTGCAACAAACCATCGCCCTGCCCCTGTCCAGCGTGGATGAAGAGCGCCTGCTGCGCTCGGCCGTGCCGGAAGAAGTGTTGTTGCTGATCAATGTGGGCGTCGACCCGCTCAAGCATCACCGCGACCTGAATATCCTGATGACCACCGAGCGCACCGACTCTCTGAGCTATGCCGGTGTACGCGACAACCTGGTGCTGACCCTGGACCAAGTCACGCTCAATAGCTGGAACGAGGTGATGGTCAGCCGCTACGACGGCCCGCACGCGCTGCTCGACTGCCTGCGCGACTACCTCAACCAGTTGCCGTCGGACCATCTGCCACGCCTGCGGGTGCGCTGTTTCTGTCACAACCGTGCGCAATTCATTGCCCAACGCGTGGAAGAAATCTTCGACACCGCGCAGAACCTGCTGCTCGGCCAGGGCAATCACCGCTATTTGCTCCAGGTGCAGCAGCACTATCACGTCATGGAGTTGATGCCGGGCCAGGCCAACCATGTATCGCTGGCGACCCAGGATGCGCTGATCGCCTACCTCAGCGAAGAATTGGCCAGCTACAGCCCGTTGCACCTGGATGCCATGGCCCTGGAAGACCACGACCTGGCGTTGCTGCTGCCGATGGGCATGGCCGATTGCGTGCAGGTGTTCTACCGGGTCAACGAAGGCTTCGCCGAACTGTATGTATTGGATGAGTTCAACGCGCTCTGGCAGCAGCGCCTGCCGTTTCACGATGAACAGAGTCTGTTGGCGCCGTTGCAGCGTTTCTTGCAATCGATCATTTATCGCCGGGACGCGCTATCGCCGTTGGACCAGCAGGAGCCGCTGGGCGCGGTGCAGGTCTTGTATTACCAGCTATTGCCGTCAGGCAGCGGCCGCGCGCGCGGCATCGAACCTCGACCCGCACCGCTGAACCCGGCGAACAAACCGTTTTACGACGTGCAGGCGATTATCGGCAAGGCCGCACCGGGCCAGGTGGGCATTACCTTGTACTGCAATCAGCGGGAGTTTTCCGAACTGGAGTTTGGCGACCAACTGTTCGCAGTGGTCGCCCAGGAAATCGTCGGGCAACGCCGGGAGACCGAGCGTTACCGCTGCTACATCACCGATCTGGATCTGTCCGGCCTGCTCGGCGATGTGCAAAGCCCGAGCAACCTGTACCTGCGCTACAAGGCCGAGCTGGAACTGTCGCTCAATGTGGCATTGAGCGAAATTTAAAGGGGGAAGGCGCCGCCGTCTTTAGGCTGGCCTTCAACACTGAGCAGCTCCAGCTTGAGGGTCTTGCCGCCCGGTGCGGGCCAGTCGATGTGCTGGCCAACCTGCAAACCGAGCAAGGCGCTGCCCACGGGAGCCAGGATCGAGATCTTGCCTTCGTCCGCATTGGCGTCTTTCGGGTAGACCAGCGTCAGGTGGTAGTCCTTGCCGCTGCTTTGCTCACGGCAATGCACGCTGGAGTTCATGGTCACGACACCCGCAGGCACTTCATCGTGGCCAACCACGTCTTCGGCGCGGTCGAGTTCGGCTTGCAACGCTTCGACGCCGGGAGATTCGTCGCCCAAGCGGTCGATCAGTTGCTCCAGACGCTGCACGTCAAGACGGGTGAGGATGATGGACGGTGCGGTGGTCATGATTCAGGCAGACTCCTTTTTTCTGCACAAAAAAGCAAAACCCCGCCAGGAAAAGGCGGGGTTCTCACGGGCCTCGATGAGTTGAGGCGTATCCGGACACTACCACAGCGTCACAAATAAACAAGACGACCTCAGGCGCGCGCCCTGCGCTGCTCGGCCTCGGCGCAGATCACGCGGCGCCGCGCATCGTCGGCAGAGCGCCATTCACGGATGTCTTCCACGTGGCGGAAGCAGCCGAGGCAGACTTTTTGCTCGTCCAGGCGACACAAACTGATACAAGGTGACGGCACCGCCGGGCTGACATTACTGAACAGCGGCTTCGGCGGGCGGACAGGTGCAGGCTGGGTCACCATCAGATCTCGTCGAAATCCAGGTCGGCGCCGGTGTACTCGCTGACCAGGCGCGCGAGCATTTCACTCAGCAGCTCTTCACTCTTGTCGCACTGCCATTTGCCGCTTTCTTCGTCGTAGTCGAAGTGAACGCCGCCGGAACGCGCCGCCAGCCACAGCTGACGCAACGGCTCCTGGCGGCTGAAGATCAGTTGCTGGCCACTGTCGAACTTGACGGTCAGCACGCCGGCCGAGTTTTCCAGGTCCACGTCCAGGCCGCTGTCGTCGAAAATATCTTCCAGCGCCTGCTGGGTCGAATCCACCAGGTCGTGAAAACGGGCTTCGGTCAAACTCATTGTGGCAACCTCAAAAGTGTCTGGTTTTGCTCAAGCGCCGCACGATACGGGCGAGCCCCGCCGATTGCAAAGGATACCGATTTCAACACGATTGACGGTGTGAAAAATCCTCAAGCAGCGTAGTCCGCTTCCCGACTGTGTCGGCAAACCCCCGCCGGACGGGTATTCCAGCGCATAGGCAAGCTGGCGGGTGGTCGGTATACTCGGGCGCAATTAATGCATATTCAAGGATTTCGCCATGAAGCGCCTGATCTCTTCCCTTGCTGCGCTCGTCGCGGTCGCTTGCCTCGTTAGTGCCTGTGGTCAAAAAGGCCCGCTGTACCTGCCCGATGACAGCAAAGACCCGAATGAACAGGCGCAATCGTCGCAAAAGCCTTCCAAAGCGCATAAGCACGACACCTACGAATAAGGGAATCCCATGGACGCTTTTAACTACCGGGACGGCGAGCTGTTCGCGGAAGGCGTGGCGTTGTCCGCGATTGCCCAGCGCTTTGGCACCCCGACCTATGTGTATTCCCGTGCGCATATCGAAGCCCAGTACCGCTCCTTCACCGACGCCCTCGACGGCGTGCCGCACCTGGTGTGCTACGCGGTCAAGGCCAACTCCAACCTCGGCGTACTGAATGTCCTGGCGCGATTGGGCGCTGGTTTCGACATCGTCTCCCGTGGCGAGCTGGAACGCGTACTGGCCGCTGGCGGCAAGGCTGACAAGATCGTGTTCTCCGGCGTCGGCAAGACCCGCGAAGACATGCGTCGCGCCCTGGAAGTCGGCGTGCATTGCTTCAACATCGAATCCACCGACGAGCTGGAACGCCTGCAGGTCGTGGCCGCCGAGATGGGCGTTCGCGCGCCGATCTCCCTGCGCGTCAACCCGGACGTCGATGCCGGTACACACCCGTACATTTCCACCGGTCTCAAAGAGAACAAGTTCGGCATCGCCATTGCCGACGCCGAGGACGTGTACATCCGCGCCGCGCAACTGCCGAACCTGGAAGTGCTGGGTGTCGACTGCCATATCGGCTCGCAACTGACCACGCTGCCGCCGTTCCTGGATGCGCTCGACCGCCTGCTGGCGTTGATCGACCGCCTGGGTGAATGCGGCATCTACCTGCACCACATCGACCTCGGTGGTGGCGTGGGCGTGCGTTATCGCGACGAAGAGCCGCCGCTGATCGCCGATTACATCCAGGCGGTGCGCGAGCGCATCGAAGGCCGCGACCTGACGCTGATGTTCGAGCCTGGCCGCTATATCGTCGCCAATGCCGGCGTGCTGCTGACCCAGGTCGAGTACCTCAAGCACACCGAACACAAGGATTTCGCCATCGTCGATGCGGCGATGAACGACCTGATCCGCCCGGCGCTGTACCAGGCCTGGATGAATGTCACCGCCGTGACGCCTCGCGACAGCGAAGCGCGTGCCTATGACATCGTCGGCCCGATCTGCGAGACCGGCGACTTCCTGGCCAAGGATCGTCAGCTGGCCCTGGAAGAAGGCGATCTGCTGGCCGTGCATTCGGCCGGTGCCTACGGGTTTGTCATGAGTTCCAACTACAACACCCGCGGCCGTACCGCCGAGGTGCTGGTGGACGGTGATCAAGCGTTTGAAGTGCGTCGCCGCGAGACGGTAGCCGAGTTGTATGCTGGCGAAAGCCTGCTGCCGGAGTAAGCCATGCTGCTGCGTTTTACCAAGATGCACGGGCTGGGCAATGATTTCATGGTCCTCGACCTGGTCAGCCAGCACGCGCATATCCTGCCCAAGCACGCCAAACAGTGGGGCGACCGTCACACCGGCATTGGTTTCGACCAGTTGCTGATCGTCGAGGCGCCAAGCAACCCGGAGGTGGATTTCCGTTACCGGATCTTCAACTCCGACGGTTCCGAAGTGGAACAGTGCGGCAACGGTGCACGCTGCTTCGCCCGCTTTGTGCTGGACAAGCGCCTGACCGCCAAGCGCCAGATCCGCGTCGAGACCAAGAGCGGCGTGATCGAGCTGGATATCCGCAGTGACGGCCAGATCAGCGTCAACATGGGCGCGCCACGCCTGGTGCCGGCGGACATTCCGTTCCAAGCCAGCGAACAGGCCACGAGCTATGCGGTTGACGTCGACGGTAAAGTTGTCGACCTGGCCGCAGTGTCCATGGGCAACCCCCACGCCGTGCTGCGGGTCAACGACATCAACAACGCACCCGTGCATGAACTGGGGCCGAAGATCGAACACCACCCGCGCTTTCCGGCACGGGTCAACGTGGGCTTCCTGCAGGTGATCGACCGTACCCGCGCGCAATTGCGCGTCTGGGAACGCGGCGCCGGCGAAACCCAGGCCTGCGGCACCGGCGCTTGCGCCGCTGCCGTGGCCGCGATCAGCCAGGGGTGGATGGATTCGCCGCTGCTGATCGACCTGCCCGGCGGACGCTTGTCCATCGAGTGGGCAGGCCCTGGCCACCCGGTGATGATGACCGGGCCGGCCTCGCGCGTATACGAAGGACAGGTCCGTCTATGAGTGAGCCAATCCAATGACCGATAAGCCTCAAGTACCCGCACAAGCATCCCCGAGCGAAAGTCTGGAGGCCGCTGCCGTCGCGGCGTACCTTGAGGCTAATCCGGATTTCTTCGTCGAGCACGAAGAACTGCTGCCGGCCCTGCGCATCCCCCATCAACGCGGCGATACCGTATCGCTGGTGGAGCGGCAGATGAAGATCCTGCGCGAGCGCAATATCGAGATGCGCCACAAGCTCTCGCACCTGATGGACGTCGCCCGCGACAACGACCGCCTGTTCGAGAAAACCCGTCGCCTGATCCTGACCCTGATGGACGCCACCAGCCTGGAAGAAACGGTGATCGCCGTGGAAGACAGCCTGCGCCAGGACTTCCAGGTGCCGTTCGTGAGCCTGATCCTGTTCAGCGACAACCCGATGCCGGTGGGTCGCTGGGTCAGCGGCAGCGACGCACACACCGCCATCGGCGGCCTGTTGTCCGAAGGCAAGACCATCAGCGGCACCTTGCGTGAGCATGAGCTGGACTTCCTGTTTGGTGCCGAACAGCGCAAGCAGATCGGCTCCACGGCAGTGGTCGCGCTCAGCCATCAAGGCTTGCACGGTGTGCTGGCCATCGCCAGCCGCGATCCCCAGCACTACAAGAGTTCAGTGGGCACGCTGTTCCTGACCTACATTGCCGAAGTCCTGGGCCGCGTCCTGCCGCGCTTCACCACCGCCCTGCGCGCGGTGCGCTAGCCATGGAACGGCAACTGGACGCTTACTGCGCTCACCTGCGCAACGAGCGCCAGGTGTCGCCCCATACCCTGGAAGCCTACCGGCGGGACTTGAACAAGGTCTTGGTCTACTGCGAAAAACAACAGATCGGCAGCTGGAAGGCCCTGGATATCCAGAGCCTGCGCAGCCTGATCGCGCGCCTGCACCAGTCGGGCCAATCCTCGCGCAGCCTGTCGCGCCTGCTCTCGGCGGTGCGTGGGCTCTATCACTATTTGAACCGCGAAGGCCTGTGCGACCACGACCCGGCCAACGGCCTGTCGCCGCCCAAGGGCGAACGGCGCCTGCCCAAGACCCTGGACGCCGACCGCGCCCTGCAATTGCTGGATGGCGCCGTCGAGGATGACTTCCTGGCCCATCGCGACCAGGCCATTCTTGAGCTGTTCTATTCATCAGGCCTGCGCCTGTCGGAGCTGACTGGCTTGAACCTCGACCAGCTGGACCTGGCGGACGGCCTGGTTCAGGTACTCGGTAAAGGCAGTAAGACCCGCGTGTTACCAGTGGGCCGCAAAGCCCGCGAAGCCTTGCAACTGTGGCTGCCGCTGCGCCTTTTGACCAACCCGGCGGATGATGCGGTGTTTGTCAGCCAGCAAGGCCGGCGCCTGGGGCCGCGTGCGATTCAAGTGCGGGTCAAGGCGGCCGGCGAGCGCGAGCTGGGGCAGAACCTGCACCCACACATGCTGCGACACTCTTTTGCCAGCCACCTGCTGGAATCGTCCCAGGACCTGCGCGCGGTTCAAGAGCTGCTCGGCCACTCCGACATCAAGACCACGCAGATCTACACCCATCTGGATTTCCAACACCTGGCAACGGTGTACGACAGCGCCCATCCACGGGCCAAACGCATCAAGGGCGGCGACTCATGAGTATCAAGCTGATCACCTTCGACCTGGACGACACACTCTGGGACAACGTACCCGTCATCATCAACGCCGAAGCGTCGATGCGCGAATGGCTGGCACTTAACGCCGCCAAAGTCGGCGATTTGCCGTTGGAGCACTTCGCCAGTCTTCGCCAGCAGGTGCTGGAGCGCCATCCGGAGCTGAAACACCGGATCAGCATTTTGCGCCACCGGGTGTTGATGCATGCGTTTGAAGAAGCCGGTTATCCACAGCCTGAAGCCACGGAAATGGCGGATGTCTGCTACGAGACGTTCATTCATGCGCGGCACCAACTCACCCCCTTCCCCGAAGCGGAGCCCATGCTTCGGGCGCTTCGCCAACACTTCCTGCTGGGCGTTATTACCAACGGCAATGCCGACGTGCAGCGCGTGGGCCTGGCGGACTACTTCCACTTTGCCCTGCGCGCTGAAGACATCGGCATCGCCAAGCCGGATGCGCGTTTGTTTCAAGAAGCGTTGCAGCGCGGTGGCGTGGACGCCAGTGCGGCGGTGCACATTGGCGATCATCCGGGGGATGACATTGCCGGAGCACAGCAGGCGGGGCTTCGGGCGGTGTGGTTCAACCCGACGGGTAAGGTGTGGGAAGCCGACAAGCGCCCGGATGCGGAGATTCGCAGCCTGGCCGAATTAGCGCCCTTGTTGGCTGGCTGGAAATAACACCCATGAAAAAGCCCGCAGCGACGGCGGGCTTTTTCTTACAAGCGGGTGCTGACCTCAGATAGGTCGGCTGCCGTACTTGTTATCCGGCTTCTTCGGTGGGTCTGCCACCACGTTGGCCTCGACTTCCTGCACTTTGCCGCCTTTAGCGAGGAACTCTTCCATCGCACGGGCCAGGGCATCACGCTCTTTGTTCTTGGCTTCAACGCTCGGCAATTCATCTACCGACACAGCAGCCTTGGCTTTGCCTTTGGCAGCCGGGGCAGGCGCATCATCGCCACCGTCGTCGTCAGCAACGTCTTCCGCCGCCGCTTCAAGGCCTTCTTCGGTGTCGTCTTCGTCACCTACTTCGAGTTCGTCGTTTTCCAGATCATCGTCGCTCATGTTCTACCTCATGACTTGCGAAAAGCAGATTAGTTATAGCCCAGCTTCATCCTCTGTCGAGGCTGCCGAGGAAAAATCAACATCCACTGGATAACCAGTGGCTTATGCCCCGCCGCCGTGCAAGGTGGCGAGGACTTTACGAACACCACCATGATCACGGTGCTCGTCCAGATAAATACAGTTATGCGCCCATCGGCGCGCATTCTAGCGCGCTCTGGGAAAAAACAAAGTGCCGAATACGCCTACATGCCTGTAAGACATTGGCACGCTGAAAAGTGCCGTGTGCATCCCATCACAAACAAGGCGTAAAAACCGCTACAGCGTATTACGACTGACAAACACCAGACAAAAAAATGCCCGGCAAGCCGGGCATCTTTTTTTCGCGTACTTACAAGTTGTAGCCGCGTTCGTTGTGTTGCGCCAGGTCGAGGCCGACGGCCTCTTCCTCTTCGGTCACCCGCAGGCCCATGACCATGTCCAACACCTTAAGGATGATGTAGGTCACGATCGCCGTGTAGATCACCGTGAAGCCAACGCCTTTGCACTGGATCCAGACTTGCGCAGCGATGTCAGTCACCGTACCGAAGCCACCCAGAGCAGGCGCTGCAAATACACCCGTGAGGATCGCCCCCACGATACCGCCGATACCGTGCACGCCGAAAGCGTCCAGGGAGTCGTCGTAGCCCAGCTTGCGCTTGAGGCTGGTGGCGCAGAAGAAGCAGATCACACCGGCAACCAGGCCGATTACCAGAGCGCCCATCGGGCCCACGGTGCCTGCGGCTGGGGTGACTGCAACCAGGCCCGCGACCACGCCCGAGGCAATGCCCAGTGCGCTTGGCTTACCGTGGGTGATCCACTCGGCGAACATCCAGCCCAGCGCCGCAGCAGCGGTCGCGATCTGTGTAACCAGCATCGCCATGCCGGCGGTGCCGTTGGCCGCGGCGGCGGAACCGGCGTTGAAGCCGAACCAGCCGATCCACAGCATCGCCGCGCCGATCAGGGTGTAACCCAGGTTGTGCGGGGCCATCGGGGTGGTCGGGAAGCCTTTACGCTTGCCGAGCACGATGCACGCAACCAGGCCAGCCACACCGGCGTTGATGTGCACCACGGTGCCGCCAGCGAAGTCCAGTACGCCCCAATCCCACAGCAGGCCGCCGTTGCCGCTCCAGACCATGTGCGCGATCGGCGCGTAGACCAGGGTGAACCAGATCGCCATGAAGATCAGCATCGCAGAGAACTTCATACGCTCAGCGAAGGCACCGACGATCAGCGCCGGGGTGATGATGGCGAACGTCATCTGGAAGGTGATGAACACGGCTTCCGGGAACAATGCCGCAGGGCCGGTGATGCTGGCCGGGGTCACGCCCGCCAGGAACGCCTTGCCCATGCCGCCGAAGAAGGAGTTGAAGTTGACCACACCCTGTTCCATACCGGTGGTATCGAACGCGATGCTGTAGCCGTAGACGACCCAGAGGATGCTGATCAGGCCAGTGATCGCGAAACACTGCATCATCACCGACAGAATATTCTTGGAGCGGACCATGCCGCCGTAGAACAGCGCCAGGCCAGGGATGGTCATGAACAGCACCAAAGCGGTGGCGGTCAGCATCCAGGCGGTGTCGCCGGAATTGAGGACTGGAGCAGCCACTTCGTCTGCCGCCATGGCCAGGCTTGGCATTACGATGGACAACAGGGCTCCGAGCCCTGCGAATTTACGCAGAGTCATATTGTTTTCTCCTGGGGCGTTGGGGTTTGGCGGCTTAGATTGCGTCGGTATCGGTTTCGCCGGTACGGATGCGAATAGCCTGTTCCAGATTGACCACGAAGATCTTGCCGTCACCGATCTTGCCGGTGTTGGCGGCCTTGGTTATCGCCTCGATAACCCGGTCAAGATCCTTGTCGTCAATGGCGACATCAATCTTCACCTTCGGCAGGAAATCGACCACGTATTCCGCGCCGCGATACAGCTCGGTGTGACCCTTCTGCCGACCGAAGCCTTTGACCTCAGTAACGGTAATGCCCTGCACGCCGATCTCGGACAACGACTCGCGTACATCGTCCAACTTGAACGGCTTGATGATGGCAGTGACTAGCTTCATGAAAACTCTCTCCCGAATTGGTGGACTTGCCCCAGGAAAACAAACCCGTCTCAAGTCTAAGCGCAGTGCCTGGCTTTGTAACGCGTCGTCGCCTCGGCATTTGCCTTTGCGACGCCAGCGAACCACTGGTGACGAAACCTGTACCCCTGATCCGTCGGCGCACTGCATTCGTCACAGCGACTGCATCAGTGCATGGGTCATGATCGTCTAAGCAGAAACCTTGCCAGCTCCGTAAAAATCACTGAAATCAGTCCTTTGCCCACTTATGCCCACCTACGGGGCTTTTTGATGGCGGCAATGCGCACAAAAACAGTGCGTCGCCGCCCGACCCCCTGCGCGAAAAGCGTGCGCTTACCTCCGTGAAAAAGACTATAGACGCTGCGTGATACACTGCCGGCCAACAGTTTTCCGGAATATTTCCCATGCTCGCGCCCAAAGACCTCCTCGACGCCCTGAGCGGCCACGCTTCTCGCCTGTTCAGCGGCGACACCCCATTGCCCCGCAATGAAATCGAAAGCCAATTCAAGGCATTGCTGCAAAGCGGTTTCAGCAAGCTCGACCTGGTGAGCCGGGAAGAGTTTGATAGCCAGATGGTGGTGCTGGCCCGCACGCGTGCGCGGCTTGAGAGCCTGGAAGCGAAAGTCGCCGAACTGGAAGCCAAGCTCATGCCGCCTGCTGAATAAACGCGGTCAATGTGGGAGCTGGATACGTTCTGTAAAACCTCCCACCTTCGATAGCGTCACCCCTCGTCTACCCTTGAGAAAACCGCAGGAAGCGGTCCCTTTTTCAAGGAACGAGCATGTCCCTCGCCATCGTCCACAGCCGCGCCCAAATTGGCGTCGAAGCCCCTGCCGTCACCGTCGAAGTGCATATGGCCAATGGTCTGCCGTCCCTGACGCTGGTGGGTTTGCCTGAAACGGCGGTCAAGGAAAGCAAGGACCGGGTGCGCAGCGCCATCCTCAATTCCGCCCTGCAATACCCTGCCCGCCGCATCACCCTGAACCTGGCGCCCGCCGACCTGCCCAAGGACGGCGGGCGTTTTGACCTGGCGATTGCCCTGGGAATCCTGGCGGCCAGCGTGCAGGTGCCGGCGTTGATGCTCGACGACGTGGAATGCCTCGGGGAACTGGCACTGTCCGGCGAAGTGCGCGCAGTGAAAGGCGTATTGCCAGCAGCATTGGCGGCGCGCAAGGCCGGGCGCACTGTGATAGTGCCACGGGCGAATGCGGAAGAAGCCTGCCTGGCATCGGGATTGAAAGTGATCGCCGTGGACCACCTGCTTCAGGTGGTGGCGCACCTGAACGGGCATCAGCCAATCGAGCCCTACAAGTCCGACGGTTTGCTGTACCTGAACAAGCCTTACCCGGACTTGAGCGAAGTACAGGGCCAGCTCGCCGCCAAGCGCGCATTGCTGATCGCGGCGGCGGGGGCGCATAACCTGCTGTTCAGCGGCCCGCCCGGCACCGGCAAGACATTGCTCGCCAGTCGCCTGCCAGGTTTGCTGCCACCGCTGAGTGAGCAGGAGGCCTTGGAGGTGGCGGCGATTCAGTCGGTGGTCAGCCTGGCGCCGCTGAGTCATTGGCCGCATCGGCCGTTTCGCCAGCCGCATCATTCGGCATCAGGTCCTGCATTGGTGGGTGGCGGCTGTGACATCTGGATATAGATGCAAATATCGAGCAATAGATGCAAATACCATGTTGTAATTTTGACGACTGATTTTTGCTCAGGGCTTTGGAAATAAGGGTTCCGCAGGTCCAAGCGGCCATAGCAAGAATTCGATTGGCAAAAACACTCGCAGAATCCAGTAGGTAGCTTCGGCTGTCCTCGTGATCTCGAATATCCTATTTTAGAAAATGATTTTCGCCCTCCGGTAGTATTAACATGGCATTACACAGCGTTAGCGTCGTACGCCATTTTCGACTGCCTAGCCAGAGTACCATCGGAGTAAGTTCATTGAGCAAGGCCATCAGGCGTAAGTCGCGTCGTCAATACCTGTGCGGCACAGATACAGACATAGGCAATGAAATCCGGCATATCAAGGATAGGTTGGTGGTTGTATGGTGGTACGCTCGCTGCCACAAAAATGATGACGCTCAAAGCATGCCTTACGTGGACGTTGTTTTCCGCTATCTGGGCAAGCACGATGTCCCCGCTGGTTTTACTGTCGCGAAAATTGCGCTCAGTCATCTCGGCAGTTTTCGGGTGGGCACGATGTGGCTAAATGGCGAATGTGTTGGAGAAACTAATTTCGGGAAAAAGAAAAAACTCTCCGTTGATTTCAGCGATGGCTCTTGGAAATACGTCTATTTGACAGATCATCCGTCAACTGAGTATGAGCTCGCGAAATTCCAACATGATGCTCCAGTTGATAGGAGCTATACCCCCAAAGCTTTATCTCACCTGATGAGCTTCAAGCTGTCAGATACAAAAAACCTGCTCATTCCATGTGCAGAATTTTTGGCCCGGTGTTACGGCAGTACGTCCGACATGGCGAGGATACTAGCTACGTATGCCTGGGATGATGTGATGACCAAGCTTTACGCGGCCAAACCCAAACCCAAACCCCAATCCGAACCCGAATCCGAAACAGGCATCTGGGTAGTCAGACCGCATCCGTCAGTCCCTGACGACGACGCGCTGTTTCTGGCTTCGTTGCAGCACGATCCTTATGCAGCGGCGTCGGCCAGGTCAATTTATTCACAGCTGGATGTTGCACGAGAAAAGAACATTAAACGCGTGAGTTTGAAGGTCAGACCCTGGTTTCAGGGCCCTGCAGAAGTTGAATGCATTGGCCGATGGATAAACAATAACACGACATTTCTATGTCTTGAAGTCACCGGCATGAGCGAACCACGCGATCATATTTATGAAATCATTCGTCAAAAGTACACGGAGAAAGATGAAGAGAACGGCGTACCGCTCACAATCCCGGTACAGCCAGTTCACCAGATATCTGAAGAACAGAACTCCCTTGTGGTTACTTCGGAGGAGGAGCCTGACGAAGATGCAACTGTTCGGAGAAAACGCAACCCTGGATTCCGGATTCTAGGCGATCGATGTCCGTTCATCCAGACTACTGATGAGTTGTCATTTAGCGATAAGAAAATCGTCACTGTTCGTCGTCGCGAACATGGTAAGTATGCTACGGGCGACGGACATGGCAGCGGAAAAGACATTGGGGGGCTCAGATTTACATCAGAACGCTTTAGTGGCAGTGGAGGCATCCTTCAGCAAGTTTGGGATGAGCTAACCCTAATAAAAAATGTGCGGACGGATTTCTCGGACCTTGCTTGGTATGGAGAGTCCACTGGTTTCAAAAGTGATGATTGCGAATTCCAGCTTCAATCGTTGAAGCCTTTCGACCCAAATAGCTCTCCTTCCGACCGAGCCCGCCGTTGGCTTAGATTTCCTGATAACAAACCCGCTGTACGTGCGGTTCTCATACTGCGAATAGTCGTAGCCAAGCGAAGCTTTTATCTCTTAGAACTCCAGCGCAAATTAATCCGCAAAGGTGCAGTCAGTCAGGAAGAGCAGGTTTCAGGGCTACTGATAGAAATCAGTAGCCCTGAACAGGTCGTGCCGGCAATCGAAGCAATCTGCGACAAAATCCGGTTTCGTAAGGGGAAATTTAGTGGGTTAGAAACCTTAGCCCCCTACTCTCACTACATTTTCAGGCATTACAGAAAGGGGAATATATTTTTGGCAAATACAACACTCACCGCCGCTTTCCGCGAGCTCAACCTGACGTTGTAATGATGAGTCCAGTCACCTTCGTTGCGCACCCCTATAGAGATTTGGTGACCAGACACTGCGCAGCGGAGTTTACCCAGACCATTGCGCTTTCAGATGAGGCAGAGAGGGTGCTTATGGCCTTTGAGGCGTGCTTGGCTCATTTTGCCACGCGGGCAGAGCGCATACTGCAGCCCTAGTCCATTGATGCGAAGCTCTGGGGCAAAGTCGGCTAAATCGCGAGCAATTATCAACATCGTTCGATGAAGCGAAGCGCAGAGTACGCTGGTTGGACCGAAATGACGGGTCGAATCAAGCCGGTACTCTAAGAGCAAGAAGGTCAATCCCTTCTCCTTCCTGGCTCGGGTCAGGTTGAACCCCCACAGCTGAGGACTCCGTCGGAGCTTAGCCGGGCATGATGGAATCGACTTGTTCATGAGCCGCTGCCACCACCTTGTCGAATTCTTGATGTAGGGTATCTTCAGGCCGTTTGCCCCCAAGAAAATTGTTAGGGGATCTAAACCAAAAAGCCATTCCCCAATCATCGTTCGCTGGGGAAAGGATTTCGATTATCTCTACCAGTCCAGGGAGCAGATTACCCTCCTGATTATCCGAGAACGCATAGTCCGGATAGAGTACTTGGCCTTGATGCACTATCGAAAAGATCTCCCGCTTTACCTCTGCTTGCTCAAGCGACCGGATGAGCCCGTCGAGTTCCCTATCAAGAAGCAATGCTAGGTACTCCGGGGTACGGAAATGCTCTCCTGCTAGGACTTCAGCTTTAGCACGGACCAGCATGTCCTTAAGCCTTTGCTCCTTCCTAGCCATGCTGTGTAGCCTCTGAAATGGGTCGGTGATGTTTAGGATAGACCGTAATGCGTGAAAAGCATTCGAATTCCTGGGCACGTCCTACTGATTTGCCGCGACCGGGATGATCTCTTCTGGCCAATTCAGCAGCTGCCCCGGCTATCTGGGGCGAACTCTGGTCAATCTGCAGCTTTAAAATCACCAGAGTTCACAGATGTCTACACATTCACGCCCGTCTTCGACCATTGCGATGATGCTTCGCAGGTGCCCGTCCGCACGCTTCAGGCGTTTGATAATCGCTTCGTGGGTCTGATGCGTGTGGGGATGTGGGTATTCGTGATCACTCATTGCTTGAGCCTATGATCTAAATGATTAAGGCCTGCAATTTATCCCCCCTGGGGGGATATGGCCAAACGTCTTTAATGACGTTTCGTCGACGATTATTTTTGTGACCAGGAACCGATGGCGCAGAGAGTTCGTTCAATCAGTGTCGTATGTGCGTTGCTTCTCGCGATGAAGACCGTGTGGACGACTCACATCTCGACTTCAGTGGTAATGATCGGAACGCTAGGAGGCAAGCCTTGGATTCGACATTTAAGTCCACGCGTTGTGCAAAATAATATCCGTACCAATCTGATTGCCCTGTGACCGAAGCTCTGCTCATCTAGGGCCTTGCAGCTTATATCCCATACCGTGAACAGTATGCAGCAAGGGAATATCAAACGACTTATCGATAATTTTGCGCAGCAGGTAAATATTGGTCCGCAAACTATCGGAGTCCGGGGTGCTGTCGCCCCAAATGGCCTGTTCGAACTCTTTGCGCTTCACCACAGCAGGACTTCTGCGCATCAACAACTCAAGAAAAACCATGTTGGTCGGGTTAAGTTTGAGCAATGAGCCGGCCCGACTGACTTCAAGGGAGTCCAGATCGTAGGTCAAGTCATGGATCTGCAGCACGCGCTTTTTGACGCCCCTGAAACGCCGCGCAACCGCTTCGACCCGGGCAAGCAGCTCGGAAAGTGCGAAAGGTTTGACGATGTAGTCATCGGCACCAACATTAAATCCTGATATGCGATCGCTCAACTCATCACGTGCTGTTAGCATTAGAATCGGTGTTTGATGCTTCGTGTTTTCTCGCAGGTTTTTGCATACAAGCATGCCATCCATGCCTGGCAACATAAGGTCCAGAATAATGGCGTCGTAATTACCGGTGACCGCATGATGCAATCCGCTCAGCCCATCGAGGGCTCCAGTCACTTCACAGCCTTTGAGCGTGAAGTACTCGGTAATGTTAGCGAGAATATTTTTATGGTCTTCTATAACAAGAATACGCATTACGTGATCCTTTTCTTATAACTGCAAGTCGCTGCTAGGTAGCCTAGAGACTCAAGGGCGACTTGAAATGGATGCGCGCGGGGTCTGCTCAAGTGATCCATTCTCATGACACATCTTTCAATGGAGACTAAACATTCTCGCTCGCATTGTCGCCCAATAGCTTGGTCTTCGCGATCTTCCAGAACACAGGTTGCGCCAATTGTCGCCACCCATAAAAGGCCAGCGCGGTAAGCAGGGTGCTGAGCCAGACAATGACCCCCGCCCAAAATGTGTGCGACATGAAGTGCCAGCCCTGAAAAATCCGTGTGGTGCCGTAAATCACTCCCAGTACCAGCGCTGCATACAGGGTCGCTTTCGCATACCGCCATCGATAACGGCGTGCCACAAAGTACAGGGCGAGCATGGTAAAGCCGCCAGAGGCATGCCCTCCGGGCCAGCAACGGCCGGCACCTGCTTCATGGAACAGGTTGAAGTTCTCAAACCATTCCTTCTTTTCCTGGATGCCGCCGTAAAGCGTGGTTTCTACTGGACAGTAGATACTGGTGTGGCTCTTGAAAAAGTGAATCATGCCGGTCGTGATTGCAAAGGCAACAACGACGAACAGAAAATCACGCCGATGTAGGGAAGTGAAACGTAGTAGCGGGGCGATACGCAACACTTCCAGCCTGCGTATCAACCCCCCATCACGCTCAGGCTTGATCAGTGGCCAGACGAACGAGAGTACAGAGCCGATGAGCGCGGCTTCGCCGGTCCAGTCTGGGATAACACGTGGCCAGCGGTGAGTGAGGTTTTCGAAGAAGCGATCATGGGCAAATGGAAACGTGGATTCGGGATAGTACAGCCAGTTGCTGATCACTTCGTCCAGTGGGGTGAGATCAAAAATCATAAAAATTGCCAGACCGATTACCAGTGGCAAACCCAGGTTCCAGGCAAAAAATCTCGTTTTTCCCGATTCCACTCGACACCTCCCTAACAGTCATCGCCAAAAGATTCCGACCAAGCTGGCCGAGATTATGACGTTACCTGAACAAAGTTCAATTTGAGGTGAAATCGTTGTTAAAACGCTCACAATCCAGCGCATCGACTCCGTGTATCAAATAGTTAGCCGGCTGTCTATTGTCGGTGCTTCCGGGTCAGGCCAGGCCCATGTTCTGGATATCAGGCCGCTCGCCGTAAAAAGGTGAGCAACGGCCTCTACATCATTTTGACAACTCATTCACCTCTCCCTGACACCGTAATGCTTAGCCTGTGGGTCTAGCTATTGGAGATCCCCCATGAGCAACCCTGTAAAACTCAAGTTTTCCGAAAAGTACGACGAAGACCACGCCAAACAGTATTTCCTGAAACACCAGGATGGTGTGTCCCGCAAGTTGTCCCATTACCGGGATGAACAGATGGCACGGGACGCACTGCAGAAGGCCGGCGATCCTGGGCTGGTACTGGATTTACCCTGTGGTGCTGGTCGTTTTTGGCCTTTGCTGGCTGAAAAGCCCAATCGAATTATTATTAGTGCGGATAACTCGCCCGACATGATCAAGACCGCCATTGATCATCAGTCCCCGAACGTCGTCAGTCGGGTAAAGCCATTGCATACCTCTGCCTTTGACATTGATCTTCCGGATAACGCCGTCGACTGTATTTTCAGCATGCGCCTGATTCACCACATTGGTGAGCCTGCCCATCGCTTGACGATGTTGCGAGAATTCCACCGCGTTACCCGTGAGACAGTGATCCTGTCGATGTGGGTCGATGGCAACTTCAAGTCCTGGAGGCGCCATCGTCACGAGGAGCGTCGAAAGGCTCAAGGCAAGCAGGGCGACTACCAGAACAGATTTGTCATACCACGCGCCGTGGCTGAGGCAGAGTTCGAACAGGCCGGGTTTGAAATCGAGAGCAAGTCAGATTTTATTCCGCTCTATGCCATGTGGCGCGTTTACGTGTTGCGCAAAATATAAAAATGGCTGATCTCCATATCGTGAACTACGGTGGGTAAGGCGTTCGCGTAAAAAATCTGTCCGCTCAATGAGTTGAGCGAGGCCTTTGGAGTACTCGGTTCTTACCGAGCAAAAGGAATTGACCATAATGAGAGTTCTCTCATCCGCGCCCCTGCGGTATCTGTATCTTCTTTGTACAAGCTGGCTTGTTGTATTTTTGACCACCCGTTGTGTTTTATGGCTGACTCATCTGGACGAAGCGGGCAGCGCAAGCCTGTCTGTATTCGCCATTGGCCTGCTTTATGACCTGGCATTTCTGGTTTATGCGATTTTGCCGTTGGGCATCTATTTGCTGGTTTGTCCGCCCGCACTCTGGCGCACCCGAGGCCATCGCTGGCTGTTGCAGGGGATCATGACGGTCAGTCTGTTCGTCATGCTCTTCGTGGCTATTGCCGAGTGGTTGTTCTGGGACGAATTTGGCGTGCGTTTCAATTTTATCGCCGTGGACTATCTGGTCTATTCCGATGAAGTGTTGAACAACATTCTTGAATCTTACCCGGTCGGCAAGTTGTTAAGCGCCCTGGCTGTGATTGCCCTTGTCCTGAGTATTGCCCTGTTCAAACCGGTCAAATCGGCGCTGCAGGCAGGACTGCCTTCATGGCGTCAACGGCTAGCGACAATCGCTGCGCTGTTGGTCATGGCGGGAATCAGTCTGCAACTGGTGGACCAGCAAACCCCCCGGGGTCAGGGAGGCAATGCTTACCAACATGAACTGGCCAGCAACGGTCCTTACCAGTTCTTCGCAGCCTTCAGAAACAATGAGCTGGATTACCAGCAGTTCTACAGCACCTTGCCTAAAGCGGAATCGGCACAGCTTATGCGCGCCGAGCTGAATGAACCCAATGCTCAATTTACCGGCACCGATCCGCTGGATATTCGACGCGCTATCACCAGCCCCGGCGCGGTGCGCACACCCAATATCGTGCTGGTCACTATAGAAAGCCTGAGCGCTAAATATCTGGGCAGCAACGGCGATACGCGCGGGCTTACTCCGTATTTGGATGAGCTGCGAAAACAGAGCCTGTATTTCAATAATTTCTATGCCACCGGTACCCGTACTGACCGAGGCCTTGAAGCTATTACCCTGTCGATGCCGCCAACTCCGGGACGCTCAATCGTCAAGCGAGTAGGCCGCGAAAGTGGTTTTGCCAGCCTGGGGCAGCAGTTAGCTGCTGTTGGGTACGACGCTGTATTTGTCTATGGCGGTCGCGGTTATTTTGACAACATGAACGCTTTTTTCAGCGGCAATGGCTATCGAGTCGTAGATCAGACCAGCGTTGATGAGTCACAGATTCACTTCAAGAATGCCTGGGGTATGGCAGACGAGGATCTTTACAATCAGGCCATGAATCTGGCCGACAATGACTTTGCAAAAAAACAGCCGTTTCTTCTGCAGTTGATGACCACCTCTAATCATCGTCCTTACACCTATCCCGAAGGCCGAATTGATATTAAATCCGGCAATGGCCGTGACGGCGCAGTGAAGTACACCGATTACGCCATCGGCAAGTTTCTAGAGAAGGCCAGAACCAAACCCTGGTTCGACAACACTATTTTCGTATTTGTCGCGGACCACACGGCGGGCAGCGCTGGCAGAGAGGATTTGCCCATTGAGAATTACCAGATCCCGCTTTTCATCTACGCACCGAAGATGATCGATGCCCGTGAGTCTGCGGATTTGGCCAGTCAGATTGATCTGGCGCCGACATTGCTGGGGTTGCTGAACCTTGATTATCAGTCCACATTTTTCGGCCGCAATCTGTTACAGGAAAACCAATTGCCACCCCGGGTCCTGGTTGGCAACTACCAGCATCTGGGCATGTTCGATGGCAAGGATCTGGCAATTCTCAGTCCACGTCAGGGCCTGAGACGCCATGATCAGGCACTGGGTGAAAGCTTGGAGTCAAAGTCCAGCACTGCCGATCCTTTGGTGGCCCGGACGATCAGCTACTACCAGAACGCCAGTTACGGATTCAAGGAAAACCTGTTGAAGTGGATACCGCCCGTTGCGTCCAAGTGACAGCAGGATGCTGGCAGCTTAGGGATTTGGGATTTCATCTCGGGTTATTTTGGGGCCTGTTTCGGAGCTTTAGAGAACTTGTAAAACAGATTGGGTTCGCTGACTACGTAGAGGTTGCCGTCGCGATCCATGGTCATCCCCTCAGGCTGCGGTGCGCTGCGGCGAAGATCTGAGAAGTCGCCCAGCAATGAGCGAACACTGACGAAGCGGCCCTCTCTGTCCAGTTCGGTAATGGACCGCGACTGGTCACTGAGCACCAGTAAATGCCCTGTGCGCGAGTCATAGTAGCCGTCCGACAAGTCACGGGCGGCTATGCTCTGCGTCACCCAGTCCTGCCTGTCTGTCACCTTGATCTGCAACCTGCCCTGATCGATCGAACGCAAGACCCCGGACACTTCGAACAATTGTCGTGGGTCACGCTCTTTGATCGCAAACAGCCGGTCGCCCTCCGGGTCGTAGGTCACACCCTCGAAACCCTTGTTGCTTGTGGTGGGGTTGATCATCAGCGCGATGTACTGGGCCTCTTCGACCTGGATGGGCCTAACCTCGGTGGGCAACGTGATGATGTCCAGTTGCTGCAGTTCTTCGTCGCTTAGCGCAATACGACCGTTGCCCAGATACGCCACACCTTCGGTGTCATCGAAACCGATCAACGGATAGCGCGCAAGGATGTTGCCGTCTTTGTCCAGGCTGAGCAGTTGCATCGGCCCCTTGTTAGTCACAGCAAGCAGTCGATCATTATCGTAGTCGTAGGTGATGCCGGAGAGGTTATCCAGTGTCGGGTCGATGGGCTTTGCGTCGATTACCACACGGTAGTCCGGCAGCCAGATATTTGCCTCGGGAGCCTGATTGCCATGCAGCCAGATACTTCCATATTGGTAGAGCTGTTGATGGATCTGAAAATGGTTGGATACGGCGCTGCCAAGAGCCAATAGACCCAGCACCCCGATACCCATCAGAACTCGAGTGCGTGATATCGGCCGGCGTTGCGGGATCATGACCTCAGGTACAGGCTGACGGGATGGACGACTGAAACCCGGGTCAATTCGCATTTTGTTTCCAACTGAAGTGATAGACATCGGCATGCGTCTGCGGGCGGCATTTGCCGTTATCGGCGCTGGCATCTACCACGAACCAGTCGGCCCGGGATGTCGGACCCAGCGGGTGGGCTTTTTCCGGGATGAAACAATTGGCCAGTTGCGAATCGGGAACCAGCGCAAAAGTGCCGGGATGCTCGCGCAGCCAGCTGGCGGCCTGCTCGATTGCCAGAGCGTCGGCGAAGCCGAAATGCACAATCGGCTGGCGCGCAAAAAGCCAATGGCCTTCGCGCCAGCTGACCAGCACCAGGTCGGCCCCCTGGGTGACTTCGGCGGCTTGTTCCATCACAAGCTTGTGAGGGTTTTCGCCGTCCAGGACAGGCTCGATGAAGCCGCGAGCAAACCAAAGACAGAACCAGCCAACGACGACAGCGGGAAATACTTTTCGAGCCCAAGCGCGTTCATGGAACCAGCGCCGCAATAGCCACGGCAGCAGAGGCGCGGCAATCAGCACCAGACCTGGCAGGGCCGGGTAGATGTAGAGCTTGCGTTTGCCGCTAGAGAGACTGAAGAACAGCAGCACCAATACCACCCAGCCGAGCAGCACCAGGACTCTGCCGTCGTGCTTGCTCAACTGTCGGCGCCAAGCCGGAATCAACCACGGCAACACCAGTACCAGCGGCAACCAGTATTGAGGGATGACGTTGACGAAGAAGTACCAGAATGGCTCGCGATGATCCCAGGCGGCCGCGTAGCGGTTGGCGGTCTGATGCAGGAGGATCTCGCGGATATAGGCAAAACCTTCCGGACCGCCGTCGCGCACTACCGAGATAACCATCGGTACCAGCCAGAGGCCGCACGCCAGCAAGACCACCAACAGGCCGAGCGCCCAGCGGCCTGCCTGACCGGGCATCGCGACCACACCGTGCCATCCTTTACGGACGGCATAGGCATAGGGAATAAGCATCAACGCCGGGACAAAACCAACTCCTTTACTGATGATGCCCAGACCCATGGCCGCGCAGCCGATATAAAACCAGCGCCAGGCGGGGCCGAGCAGCAAGTGGCGAACAAGTCCGTAGAAGCCCAGGGCGGTCCACAAACACAGAAAGCTATCGATCTGCCCGGTACGGAGGATGCTGTAAGTCTGATAGGTAGCCAGGAACAGAAGGGCGGCGTAGCGTCCGATGCGACGATTCCATAGACGCCTGCCCAGATCGTAAAGCGCCGCGGTGGCCACGCTCCCCGAGAGCAGTCCCGGCAGGTAAAGTGCGATATTCGGGCTGCCCGTCAACCAGATGAAAAATGCTACGGCCCACATGAACAGCGGCGGCTTATCACCGTAGATTTCCGCCGCCCGGTGGGGTACGAACCAGGAGCCGCTCTGGAGCATTTCCAGAGCAACCCCCAGAAAGCGTTCTTCGTCCACGTTCTGCGCCTGGCGCAGGCCAAGTCCGGCCCCAATCAGCACAACGGCGAGCGCGACCAACAACCATCCTTCCAGACGTGGTGAGAGCTTGTTTAGCACCGTTATTCTTCCTTGACTGCTTTAGCCTGCTGGCTGATCAATTGAAGATTGCGCAGGTAAACCACGAACCCGAAGGACTGGCCCGCGATGAAGACCGGGTCCTGCCGATAGATGGCGTAAGCGAGCAGCAGCGCGCTGCCGGCCATGCTCAGATACCAGAAGCCAACCGGGATAAGGCTGCGCTTGTGTATTTCGCTATAGAGCCACTGCAGGACAAAGCGCCCGGTAAACACGGCCTGCCCCGCAAAGCCCACCACCAGCCAGAGCGTTTCGTTATCTAGCTTCATAGATGCAGCTCCCGTGGCTGGCTGTTCAGCCGTGTCCGACGGATCAGCCACCAGACGCCGAACAGATCAAGAATTCCCACCAGCGCACGATCGAGGTTGCCGTACTTGGATATGCCGGCCTGACGATGACGATGGTTGACTGGGTGGACCAGCATGCGGCCGTTCTGGCGCTGGATCAGCGCCGGAATGAAGCGGTGCATATGATCGAAATACGGCAGGCGCAGAAATGCGTCACGTTCGATCAGTTTCAGGCCGCAACCGGTATCGGGCGTCGAGTCCTTGAGCAGGCGGCTGCGTAACCCATTGGCAAATCGCGAGGCCCAGCGTTTGCTCGCGGTATCGCGGCGGTTCACCCGATGCCCGGCAACCAACTGGATGGCATCGGAACCGCCTTGGCGAGCACGCACCAGAGCCAACATGCCGGGGATGTCCGCGGGATCGTTCTGGCCATCGCCATCCAGCGTGGCCAGCCACTGGCCTTGTGCGGCCTGCGCAGCGTTGTAGACCGAAGTGCTCTGACCCAGTGACCGCTCGTGTTGCAGAATCCGCAGCTGCGAGAATCCGCCGTTCTTCAAGTCGCGCAGCACTTGCAGGGTGTCATCGGTGCTGCCGTCGTCCACCACCAGCACCTCGTAACGCTCTTCGGAAACCGCCGCGCGGACCTCCTGGAGTAGTGCGGGCAGATTACCGGCTTCGTTTTTGGCGGGAATTATCACGGAAAGGAAAATAGGCGCAGTCATTAACGTCTCGGTGCTGAAGAGGATGGGCAGATCCGGGGCTGGTAGTGCTCCCGATACCAGTCGACGAAGGCTTGAACGCCGGTGTCGACCGACACCTGCGGTTGGAAGTCAATCCAGCGCGTCAGCGCCGTGACGTCTGCCCAGGTTTGCGGCACGTCCCCGGCCTGCATGGGCAGATAGCGACGTTCGGCACGCAGACCGAGAGCGGCCTCCAGGCAGTCGACGAACTCCAGCAACTTCACCGGCTGGCCCCGGCCGATGTTGAAGATTTGGTGAGCAGGCTCGCTGTCGACCGCTTCGGGTGGGCGCAGGCGCAAGCGCAGAATGCTTTCGACAATGTCGTCGATGTAGGTGAAATCCCGGGCCATCTCGCCATGGTTGTAAATGTCCACGGGCTCCCCGGCGAGCATGGCCCTGGTGAACTTGAACAGCGCCATGTCCGGGCGACCCCACGGGCCATACACCGTGAAAAATCGCAATCCGCTCGCACGCAGACCGTACAGGTGGGAATAGCTGTATGCGCTCAGCTCATTGGCGCGTTTGGTCGCGGCATACAGGGAAAGGGGCCTGTCGACGGCGTCCTCGACCCTGAACGGCATGCATGTATTGGCACCGTAAACGGAGCTGCTTGACGCGTAGATCAGATGGGCCGGCCGATGATGCCGACAGGCCTCAAGGATATTAACGAAGCCGACCAAGTTGGACTGAGCGTAGGCGCCCGGCTCTTCCAGGGAGTAGCGCACACCGGCCTGAGCGGCCAGGTGAATGACTTGCTCGAAGTCATGGCGCTCAAACAGAGTGGACAGCCCCTTGGCGTCAGTGATGTCCAGACGGTGGAAGGTGAAGCTGGGCAGTTCCTTAAGCTGCGCCAGTCGTGCCTGCTTGAGTTCGACGCTGTAGTAGGCATTGAGGTTGTCGATACCGACCACCTCAATGCCTTGTTCACACAGCCGTCTGGCCACGTGAAAGCCAATGAATCCGGCTACTCCTGTTACGAGTACGGTCATGGCAGAACCGCCTGACCACGGCCAATGCCGTAGTAAGTAAACCCGGCTTCACGCAGTTGCAGCGGGTCGAACAAGTTGCGACCGTCAAATACCACGCGATCCCGAAGCTGCTCCCCGAGCTTCTCCAGATTGAGCACCCGGTAATCTTGCCATTCGGTGACCACGACCAATGCATCTGCACCCTCAAGTGCAGCTTCCTTGGTGGGCATCAGTTTGAGGTCATCACGCTCGCCATAGCGAGACTTGATTGCCCCCATCGCTTGGGGGTCGTGGGCCTGGACGGTGGCACCGGCCTCCCAGAGCGCTTCAAGCAGCGCATGACTCGACGCTTCGCGGATATCGTCGGTATTGGGTTTGAACGCCAGCCCCCAAACAGCGAACACTTTGCCCCTTATTGCATCTTGGTAATGCGTACTAACCTTCTCAAAAAGGCGGTGCTTCTGGCGACGGTTTACCTCTTCCACGGCGCTGAGCAGAGACGTCTCCATGCCGTGCTCGTGGGCGGCGCTGATTAGTGCCTGAAGGTCCTTGGGAAAGCATGAGCCGCCGAAGCCACAGCCTGGATAGATAAAGTCATAGCCAATGCGTGGATCGGAGCCGATACCCAGCCGCACCTGCTCGATGTCGGCATCAAACCGTTCGGCCAAGTTGGCCATTTCATTGATGAACGAAATTTTCGTCGCCAGCAGGCAGTTGGCCGCGTACTTGGTCAGTTCCGCGCTGCGTGCGTCCATGACTACAAATTTCTCGCGGTTGCGGCTGAAGGGTTGGTACAGCTCACGCAACCGCTCCAGCGCCGCCTGGCTCGCGCCGCCGATGATAATGCGATCCGGACGCAGGCAATCACTGACGGCTGAGCCCTCCTTGAAAAACTCAGGGTTGCTGATTACCTCGAAGCCTTCATCCCGTCTTGGGCTGGCGGCGATTTCAGCGAACATCTGGTCGACAGTCCCGACCGGCGAGGTGGACTTGTTGATGATGATCCGCGCTCCGTTGGCATGCTGCAGCAGGGAGCGAAGCACCGCGAACACCTGACTCAGGTCCGCCTTGCCATCCGCTTGGGGCGGTGTGCCTACAGCTATGAATACGACCTCTGCAAATCGGCTGGCTTCGACTTCGTCTGTGGTGAATTGCAATCGCTTGCTGTTCAGCCCGTTGCGCAGCAACTCTCCAAGGCCCGGTTCGAAAATCGGGCAAATCCCGTCGCGCAGCGCATCGATACGTTGGCTGTCGACATCCATGCAGCATACGGTGTGGCCCACCTCCGCTAGACAGGCGGCCTGGGTCAAGCCGACATAACCGGTGCCGAAGACTGTGACTTTCATGCGCTGCTCCCTTTGCTCCATGTACCGAAGAGCGATTATTCCAAGTGCCGAACGGCATCAAAAAAGGCTGTGCAAGATAAATGTCATAAATGTGTTAACAAAAGATGACTGCGCCTGTAATAGACGCAGCTTTAAAAGGGTTCAGGAGATGCGCGCGTGGTGACGGATCACTTTTCAGACAGCATGCTGTTATCCAGAGCGGTCCTGCACCCTGAAAACATATCTAGTGCAGGGTCGTACACCACCGTGTTTACCTGTAGTAAACCCAGCATCGAATGAAACAGATTGTCCTGGCTCAAGGGTTTATTGACGCTTTTCCCAAGGCAGTCGGTACTGAGATTGAATGATTGTTTATAGTTGTCCGAAAACCAGGTCAGCATAGGTACGTGCTTCTGCTGATCAGGGGCGAGCATGTAGGGTGTGCCATGGAGGAACAAATTGTACTCACCCAATGATTCGCCGTGATCGGACAGATAAATCATGGCGGTATCCACGTTATCCTGATTTCCTCGCAAGATATCAATCAGGCTAGCCAATACATGGTCGGTATACAGCAGGGTGTTGTCGTAACCGTTGATTATGCTTTCTTTAGTGCAGTTGTCGAGCGCATTACTTTCACAAACCGGAGTAAACTTTTCGAATTCTTTTGGATAACGTTTGAAGTACTCCGGACCGTGACTGCCCATCTGATGTAACACCAGCACGGTATCTTTTTCCAGATGATCAATATAGTTCTGCAGGCCTTTCAGGAGGATTTCGTCTCTACATTCGTTGTTTGCACAGAGTTTCGAGTCGATTGAGTTGCTGACATCGTCCAGAGTAACCCGGTCGCAGGTTCCCTTACAGCCGGACTGATTATCCCGCCAGACGACGTCCAGGCCTGCGCGTTTTAGGATATCCAGCATGCCTTCTTGGGTTTTTGCGGTAGAGGCGTTGTAGTCCTTGCGGGCCATATTGGAAAACATGCAGGGCACTGAGACTGCCGTTTCAGTGCCGCAGGAGTGGACATCCGTAAAGGCAATTAACCCTTGTTCTTTCTGCAATTGCGGTGTGGTGTTGCGGGTGTAGCCCAAAATGCCAAAGTTCTCGGCCCGCGCGCTTTCCCCCACCACCAAGACGGTCAGAGATTTACGAGTCCGTTGAGCCCATTGGCTGCTCAGAACGGCATCCTCGCCGATCTTCTTGAAAGGCTTCTGCGCGGTGACAAACTGTTCACGCAGGTAGCTGGCAGAGGCGCCGATATAGTTGCTGGGTACTACCATCAGTCGTAATTCGTGGTGGTTGCGAAACAGTGAGGACAATCCTTGATAGTTGAAGAGCGCAACACCACCGATCACCAGGCCACAGCCAATACAGATAACGGCTTTACTGATTAACTCCCGATGCCATCGCCGATAGTAGACTGGGGTTAACCATAGCAGCAGCGACGGCGCTAAACCCAGCAGCACAATGTATAAAAACAGCTTAAGAGATAGCAGATCCCACACTTCGGTAGCATTGGTTTCGGCGAAGTTACGCAACATTCCTGTGTCTATCAATACGCCGTAGCGGCTCATAAAGTAAGCCACTCCAGCACTGATCATGAACAAAATGATGAGTACGGGTTTCAATACTTTTTTAAAGGCGAGTAGGCTTAAAGCTATATTGAACAGGCAAAATATTATAATGCCGAACGCCACGAGCAGCAGTAAGCTCGATTCATTGCCGTCGATGATTTTAAAGAGGTGCTGCCACAGGATAGAATTGAATCCAAGCAGCAAGAAAGCGCTGGCGATTAAGGTTACAAATTCCGATCGAACGGCCTTTATTTTTAACATCAAATTACATTCCCTGGATTGAGGCACGTCGTGCGGCGGAGTCAGCAGGACGTCGATAAAGCGAACTCTAGGGGCGGATTGATCAATTTTTCGTGAAAGCCATGCCAAGAAAAGGTCGGTTAGTGGGATGCCCATTCAACGCCAACGTTTAGGACTGCGCCTTCAGTTCACGAATGTCCTCAACTATTTTTTGACATTTCATTCACCAAGTAACCACAGCTCCCCCCTTACCTTGCGATTAAGAGGTGCTGATGCCCTCACAGTTATCTTGGTTTTACCTTTTCTAGTTACGGAGCGATACTGTGGCTCACGCACCATATCCTGTGTTGGTTTCAACGAGTAAAGCGCCGCGTACGCTGCGTTTCAACAGGACTTTCCTTAGCAGGTTAGTGTTATGTGGCTTGTTACTGGCCCTGTCGATCGTCCTTGCCTGGCTATTGACCGCCACTCATGTGACCGATTTGGGCGCGGCTGACACTACCACCCAGTCGAAACTTTATGCTGAATGGGCACGTGGAAACGTAGTGTTGATGATCAGGCATGCTGAACGCTGCGATCGTTCTGGCAATCCATGCCTGGGCAGTCCTGATGGCATCACTCTTAATGGCAGTCAAGCGGCTGCAGCCGTCGGTGTCGGTTTGCAGCATCTGGGCCTGCAGAAGGCCCACCTAATTGCCAGTCCATTAACTCGTACTCGCCAGACCGCAGATTTTATCTCGGGCCAAGTGGTGCCTACTGAAAGCTGGGTGGAGGACTGCGACATTAATTTCAAAGATGCCGTTCTGGCCCATAAGAAATCACAGGAAAATCTGGTTCTGATCACCCACAGCGGTTGTATCGATCACTTCGAACGCAAGATGGGTGTGCGCGCAGGGCAACGTGACAGCGCCTACACCCAAGCGTTTTTCGTTCAAGTCGACGGCAAACAAGCGCCCCGTATTATCGGTTCGCTGGACGCGGAGGACTGGGCGAAACTGCCTGGCCTACAGTCACGCTGACTGCTGCGCTCAAGGCGAGGCATCAGTGTGACAAACCATCACAAAGGGCAATGTACATCCAGCAGCACAGAGAACAAGACAAATGAATCGTCAGATAAGCATTACAAGCCGCAAAGCCCGGATGGTCCTCACACTGTTCTTACCGCTAGCGCTGCTCGCCGGCTGCCAGAGCACCAAAGATCAATTGCTCGCTCAAGGGTATCCTCCGGTATTCGCCAGTGGATTTGATGATGGTTGCGTCAGCGGTCGCCAAGCCACAGGCACCGTTGGCGAGTTTCGTAAGAACGTGCCAGCGTATTTGCAGGATCGCCAGTACGCTGCTGGCTGGGATGATGGCTTTCGCCAATGCCAGGTCAGTTCAGGCAGCAACTTCGACCACCCGCTTAACGTTGACAGTAAGGCCGACCGTGACTGGAAACACAGCAAGGATCAGAGCTGGAGCAAAGCCCTCAGCAAGTCCGCAAATAGACCATAGGCCTCTGGATATGACGCACCTGGAGGTTTTTTTGATGAACTCCTTCTCAGACAAATGATTGCCGATCAGGATGTGGTTGTCCGCGGCTGCCTTGATTGTAAGGGCTCGATAGCTGGGCGCCCACCAGCGTCTACGGAGTGCTTGCCAATCTGCATCTTGGTATTAAGTTAACACCCGTCAGTGTGCGGGAAGTGCTCCAGCGACTAGCAACGAAAGCAACATCCTGAACTTCGTCAAAAATTTTCGTTTTAACCTCAGAATTTAGGCAAAACTTTCCCAGTACATTGGCGGATAACTTTCTTCTGTAAGCCGCGACGCGACCCCGTATCTAGGTGGTTCCGAAAATAGCATCCAGTTAGCATATTTTTCATTTATGGCTGACAAATTTTCAACATATGGATTGTGATCATGTGCCAGCTTCGGCGCCATCACGGCCAATCGAACTTCCCATGCGATCCTCCAGGTGAATTAAATGAACAAACTGCCGCAGATAACGCTTGCGTTCTGGATCATGAAAGTATGCGTCCGGGCATCACCCCTTGCGTAACTAAACCGGCTGCCACCT
>NZ_AOHM01000019.1:0-23460 GCF_000510895.2 Pseudomonas sp. FH1 | reverse complement strand
GCCTCATTTTAAGGCTTGGAGGTGTCTACGAAACTAGGGGCGATTCACATCAGTCGTTTCACTAGTGAGGTACGTAACCTCAATTTTGACAGAGGCGCCGTAGCTCTGAGTGGCTGCCGTGTGGAGCAATGTATACTCGATATCGTCAAATCCGTTGGATTTTGGCTTACCCGTTTTCACTCGCCGCACAATGATCTGGCCGTTGCCGCTTCGTACAACACTATCGGGTCTGACAACAACGTTGCCATGAACCCCTTCTATTAAAATTGGCACTGCCGGAATCGGCGTGCCAACGCTTCGGCTTTCGATAAGGTAGTCCACCAGCCGACGGGCAATGATTCTGTAGTCCTCAGAATAGCCGTGATCGACAGCGCCTTCCGCCAACCATGCGTTCTCGAAGGCGGAATCAAGTTGAGCCGCGGTCGGAGGAATGTGCTCATATTCGGCTTTTAACCATTGTGAGACGGCCCTCACAGCATTGTGCATTTTGAGAAAGGCCGTCTCGGTACGACGCCCTCCAAGTCCGATGACATGGGAATACAGGAACCTACGGGGACAACGCTCAAACTGGGCAATTTGACTATCATCCCAATTGGGTTTTTCCTCCCAAACAAGCTCCAGCGGAGTTCTTGAGTACGAATCCACGGCTAACAGCAGTGGCTTAGCAACCTGATTTAAATGTTCACGGATAGGGCTCAGAAATTTCGATTTACTGCGGTTCTTACCGTCAGCCTGCAATGATGACGCGTACAAGAACAACCTGTCTTGAGCTCTAGAAATGGCAACGAAAAAAAGACATTCCTCCTCCTCCTCGTGCCCAGCTTTCACAGCTTCAAGCCCAGATAGCCCTACAGCACCGTAGATTAGGCCGTCAGGGGGCAGGCAACGTGGCGGCCTATTGTTCCGGGGTAAGCTTGCGGCCACCATGCCAGGTAAGTGGACAACCGGAAACTCTAGCCCCTTACTGCCGTGAATGGTCATTAGACGTACAGCGTCAACTCCGCCAGCTGCCCTTGGCAGATGGCGAAGGCCACGATCACCAGAAATCAAAACCAACCGTCTTATCCGATCAAGCAAACGGCTGCAAGGCAGCCCAGGACCTGAGGGCTGCTTGCGACAAAAATTAAGGAATTGCCAAAGAGCCAAGCCCTTCATTTTGCTTCCAGAGTCATCGGCCAGATGAAGATTTCTTGCAAGGCCGAGGCCATCGATAACCCATGACACAAGGATATTCCAAGGGTTCCCCCTGAAACTCAGCCCCTGAAAAAGCTGAGCAATATTTAATAACTTAGGTCTGCTGTCTTCAAAATGTGGGAGAGGCCAGTTTGTCTCATCAAGCCAATCTAGAGGTCCAGCTTTAATCGTGCGGAGGTGTCTAATCAGGTGGACGATTTCTGCCATCGGCAATTCATAGCCTGCCATCGCGGATACGCGAATCAAACCGACCGCAGATGCATCATTGAGTAGGGAAAGGAGAGCCAAAAGGTTTTTTATCTCTGGGCGTTCAAAGATACTTCCTAGGTGAAAAACAGGAATGCCCCGAGCCTCCAGGCCTTTGGCAATTTCACTCAGGCGAGTATTTGATGCGCATAGGACTGCCTGTCCCCGGTACGGAGTACCTGACGTGCGTAATGTCTCTATGGATCCCGCGAGCGCAGAAATTTCCTCTTCGGTTGACCCTACAATGCTTAGCTCGGGATGAGACCCAGCAGCTTTGCGGCTCGCAGTCAAAGATAGGGGTAACGCCCCCTGAGAAGCTTTCATGGTTGCGGAGAAGGTGGCGAATGTATCGACTATTTCTTGTTTTGAACGATAGTTGACACCTAATTTTTCGATTACTGCTCCGGGAAAATCCTCGCTAAAATGCGCCATGTTTGAGGCCGACGCGCCGCGAAAACGGTAGATAGACTGCCGGGCGTCACCAACCACCCATAGATTCTCCCCGCCCCCGACGATAGCCTTTAAGAGTCGTACTGACGATCGGTTAACATCTTGATACTCATCCACCAGCACGTGCTTGTGCCGTCTCCTTAATGCGTCCCTAACATCCGCGTCAGCTTCTACCAGCCGCACCGGGTAAGAAATAAGGTCGCCAAAGTCAATAAGCTTCCGCTCTCTCATCAATCGTTCATACACCTCATAAACACTTGCAACCTCCAAGCATTTTTCAGCTCGAAGTAGTGCAGTTGAATCGCCTCCAGCGTTGTGAGTCATCGCCTCAGCTAAACGAATGTAATCCGTAGCATCTATAGATTCATCTTTTGCACGTGAAATGGCACTTAACATGTCATTTAGATCAAGTGTTGGATCCCATAGATTTCGATAATGCCGCAGTGAAAGCCGGGGTACTTCAGCCTCAAGTAATTCAATACCTTCGAGTCGATCAATAAGACGAGGCTCAGGCGGTAATTTCAGGCTTTGATGAAATCGCCGAATAATATCAAGACCAAAAGCATGGAATGTGCCGATCCACATTGCTGCTGCGGCTAGTGGGTTAGATAAAGCAATTCGCTCGCTCAGCTCACTCGCTGCTTTGTTAGAGAACGTCAAAACCAGAATCGCGCTAGGATCCTCACCGTCGAGAATAAGCTGTTCGACACGCTGCACCAGCGTTCTAGTTTTGCCTGTGCCAGGTCCTGCCTGTAACTGAAAGGGAGAGTCACGATGCGATGCAGCGACCTGCTGTGACGGATCAGGGCGGTTATCCCCACGTTCGTTGAGGCGGTTTTCCTGCCCAGTAGAAACTCTTGGAAGCAACAGCGCGTCCAGAATTTGCTGCTGTACAACAGGTAGAGGCGCACCTAGACGCTGAGCAATTTCTAAAGAGGAATATCCGTCTTCGACATGAAGGCTACACGCAACTGAACGCGGAATTAAAAACTCACGCGCAAATAGATCCATTTTAATTTCACGACGCTCACGAGCGCCATAATCAATCAAACTATCAGCACCGACTGGAGCATCCTCAGTCGACCGCTCGGGCTGCGCGTCGAGCGTCACTGCATCATCATTCCCCCCCTCCAACACCAGGTGTCCGAGTTCATGAGCAACGAGAAACGCACGATCAAAATCGCTACCAATATCCTGATAGAGAATTGCTCCTGCCTGACTGTCAAAGACAGCCTGCCCTCCCTTTAAAGCTGGATCGCCCTTGGGCAAGCCATAGACATCAAGGTGACGTCTGCCCGCTTCAATTAGCGCAAACTGAAGTGGACACCAAGGATCGCTACCTTCAGCGACAGCCGCGAGGTGGATTTTCTCAGCCTCTAATCTTGCCGCCTCGGTCGCATCCATATTCAGCCTCGAAGCGCTAAGAGCGCATCCTTTTGAGTGAGAGTTAACTGAGAGGTTTCCACGGCTTCATCAAAAGATATTTGCTCACTAGCGGTTGGTTTTTCACTTGACCTGAAACTTTGGCTAGAGTCTATATTAGGAGGACTCGATAAATATGCGAGCATATTATCAACCGACCCACCGAGCTCCGATGCAAGCCTCGCAACAAAATCAAGAGGAAAGGTGCTAACCTTTATGCCACGATCCCGAACCCGACCAAGAAACAAACCATTTACATTAATCTTTCTAGCTACTTCTCTAAACGCAGAAGAACTAAGTTTAGCAAAAGGGTTCATTAAATTATTTTGCTTCGGGCTAAAATCCAGGGATGTCTCAATCTGACTCCAGGCTTTATTTATAGCTGAATCAGTTGCCTGAATTTTAGCATTCTCGGCAAGTTCTTCCCCTAGCATAAATTCTACAGAGCAGTCCACTAGGGCACTTGCATATTGCGGATACTTCTTGACATACCGCTCCAACGTACAGTTATCGTGATGTTCCTCTATCGAAAAAGCTAAAAGAAGCTCTTCTTCAGATATATTCTTATCTAAGCTCATATTCAATCTCCTCTTCAAGCATAACCTTGAGAGATTTAAGGGCACGAGCACTTCGGTTTCGCACCGTCCGCTCGTCGCACTGGAGCATTTTTGCAATAGTCTGAACAGACGGATCTTCCGCATGTACGGGAATGCCCTTCAATCGCAGACCAATAACCTGCTTCTGGTCCTGTGGCAGACGGTCAATAGCTGAAAATAGCGTGAACCGGAAAGCTGGATCATCGATTTTCCTCAATTCATCGCGGAGGCGATCTTCCCAAGCGACTTCGACCTCGGAAGAAAGGGAGGCGTCATCTGGATCCTGGCTATCTAAAGAGACCAAGACAGCATCGCCAACCTCAGCGTACAGCCTGCGCAATACAGAAATTTTAATGGTGCTTAACGCCCTATCGAACCGTATTTCGTAGAAGTCTAGAAGACCATCGTCCGACTTGCAGTCCTTGGTTACGCTCACAACAAAGCGGTTGATTATCTCGTCGCAAATGTCAGAGGCATTACCAATCGCCGAGTCCCAGAGCCTAGAACGAAGTGATCGCTCAACGCGCCCCAAAAGAAGTCGAAACGTCTCCTCGAAGACCTTACGGTCAGAGGCCTGCCAAGCACGGCGGAGGAAGTAGACCAATACCTCCGACGGCACGTAGCCCTCGCTAGTTTTAGGCAGCAAAAGCTGCGTAGTCCTTTCACCGACGTCGACGCTCTCCAACGTAGAAATCCAGGCCTCGATTTGAGGAGGGCGCTTGTAAGTGATCCCCTGCTGATCCTTGCGATCTAACGGTACAGGCATCAATGCCTCCGGACTGCTATGAGGGTAGGGTTACAAAATAGCGAAAGACAGCCATCCAGTTCGCTTCTCAGGTGAATTAGTCGTAGTCAATGATCGATTCCGCATGTGCAACCGGGGGTTAGCGCACAAAGGCAGGCTCAATCCACCAGCGGGGGGGCGATGCCGCGCGCTCGGGAGCACAGCAAGAAGCCTGGCGCTGCCTGCGGCTCGTGGCGTAGGTGAAACCGAGAGTGCGGTTGCTAAGTTGACCTAGGGGTAGCTCATCCATGATCGATATCGCTCAAGCGTGCACGTTAGTCGGTAGTCAGCCACATATTCATGATGGTGATCAACCTTTCTGATGGCATAGTGACGCTTAAGAAAATTTGATGCAGTGGGCGCAGTCATCACCTACGCCTTGATTCTCGGCTCCAACCCGTAGCGGCGCTGGCTCAGTTCAACTTTCCCCCTGCTCACCTGCTGAGCCAGGGGTAGCTCATCCGTGAACGATAGCGCTCAAAAAAGCGGGGACCAACCCTCCTCAACAGAACGCCCTGCGCTTCGACACGTCCAGCTCGCTGGCAGATTGCGCAACCAGTATGAAAGATACACAAAATTGCGGCGGCAAGATCCTGAAAACATCAGTTTCAAATAGACCTAATGACGTGCAAAAGAGTCGTATTATCGGATGGTTTTTCTAGGTTTGGATCTTAACCATTCTTTCATATATGCGCCATCTTTCATCATTTCCTCGCGCAGTGATTGCAACTCACTGCCAGTGAGAAACGAACCAACTCGACTGCGCTCTTGTGAAGACTCGTAAAAGTTTGAATTTATTATTCTTGATAATTTTTCATCCGCAGTCAGAATTCCCAGCCGCTCGGCTTTTGGGATCTTCTTATACACACCAAGCCCTCCGTCTTAAGGTGCACCTCATTAACTCGCGATATACTATTGATAGTGCAACCCGTCTATATCTCACAGGCTTTGTAGAATATACATTTTTCTAGCTTTAGTTTTTCTGCGCTCAGAATTACTTGCGGTACATAGTAATCCTTTCCTGGAACGAGAAAAAACTCAAAGCTCCCGTGTTCTTCTGTGTGACACTGCGTGTACTCCAGAAGTTTTTCCATCTGCCAAGACTCAGTCCCATTTATGAATGGTGGCGTGACTAGCATCACATCACTCACATACAAGTCATATGAGGAGCTACATATCACCGTAGCTAGGACGTAGGGGTCCATTGTTTGGAGCATCGTCCGCATGGGACATCCATCGCTATGGCGGCTCAAGGTAATGTAGAACCATGGCGCATGCAGGCTGTGTTCTACGTAGCTCCAATGCAAGCCATCCGCACCCAGTCCAGAAAGGTCAATGTACGCCTCCTGCCGTGTCACATACATATCAGAGCCCCCTAAAAAGACCACTATAGATTGTAGCCCTATAGTGGTCTACGAGGCTTCATCATCTATTTTGTGTAGGACGCGAAATGGAGCTGAAGCAAGCGTTTGGTCAGGCACTTAAGCAATTCAGATTGGCCAAAGGCCTGACCCAGGAGGACTTTTCAAGCATCAGCAGCCGGACGTACCTAAGCACGCTCGAACGCGGTCTGAAATGCCCAACACTGGATAAGCTAGAGGGACTGGCTTCGGTGATGGAGGTCCATCCCTTGAGCGTACTAGCGGCTGCCTATCACCTAAAAGGCGACGCGGGGGGGCTTGAAGTCTTACTGGCACGTATACGTGCTGAGGTTGGCTCCGCAACACCTGAATCCTGACTGCCAGGCTCTGCTAACCGCTTCGATATCGCCGCTGAAACGGAATTGACCCAATGCCGGCAGCGATGCTGCCCCACGCTACAAACGTCTGGAGCCCATCATAGGCTAGCGTTGGACAACTCCAGTTAGAGTCATTGGATTCCGGCCACCGGGTGATATCGAGTAAGCATCTACAAAGCCGATCAAGCAGAGCGTCGTCCGGCACCGGTGTAACGCGAGTCTGCCGCTAGCAATCCATCAACCGTTTGCCACCAAAATCCCGCACTTTGCGACCTCGAGTAAATCCAAACAAGGTACATTTACGCCCATGAAGCGGGATCAGCAGCGCCGGACTGGAAAGACCAGGCCGGTTTGAAAGGGAATTGGGGTAATGGATAAAAAATCGCTTTCCGAGCGAGACATCTGCAGCAAGTACATCGCGCCAGCTATTCAGCAGGCTGGCTGGGACATGCACAAGCAGGTACGCGAGGAGGTCAGCTTTACCAAGGGTCGTATCATCGTCCGAGGCAAGCTGCACAGCCGTGGTGAAGCCCGCCGAGCCGACTTCATCCTTTACCGCCAGCCCAACCTGCCACTTGCCGTGATTGAGGCGAAGGACAACAAGCACTCCGTAGGCTCCGGCATGCAACAAGCCTTAGGCTATGCGGAAGCACTCGATGTGCCGTTCGTATTCTCCAGCAATGGCGATGGCTTTCTATTTCATGACCGTAGCGGCACCGGCAGCCAAGTGGAAATCCAGCTGAGTCTTGATCAGTTCCCCAGTCCTGAGGAGTTATGGCGACGCTACTGCCAGTGGAAGGGGCTAGAAGGACAAGCCCAGCACAAGATCGAAGCGCCCTACTACGATGACGGCTCCGGTCGTATGCCGCGCTACTACCAGATGAACGCCATCAACCGCACGGTTGAAGCTGTGGCACGCGGGCAAAATCGTGTGCTGCTGGTAATGGCAACCGGCACGGGAAAGACCTATACCGCCTTCCAGATCATCTGGCGGCTGTGGAAATCCAAGCAGAAGAAACGCATCCTCTTTCTCGCCGACCGCAACATCTTGGTCGACCAGACTAAGAACAACGACTTCAAACCCTTTGGGCAGGCGATGACCAAGATCGCCAAACGCCAGATCGACACCTCCTACGAGATTTATCTGTCGCTCTATCAGGCCGTCACGGGCAACGAAGAAGAGATGAACATCTACAAGCAGTTCTCGCGCGACTTCTTCGACCTGATTGTGATCGACGAATGCCACCGTGGCAGTGCGGCTGAGGATTCCGCCTGGCGCGAGATTCTCGATTACTTTTCCAACGCCACTCACGTAGGGCTCACCGCCACACCGAAGGAAACCAGAGAAGTGTCCAGCATCACCTACTTCGGTGAGCCGGTGTACAGCTACACGCTCAAACAGGGCATCGAGGACGGCTTTCTTGCCCCCTACAAAGTGGTGCGCATCGATTTCGATAAAGACTTGCAAGGTTGGCGGCCCCCCAAGGGCATGCTCGACAAGAACGGCGAACTGATCGAAGACCGCATCTACAACCTAAAGGACATGGATCGCAATCTGATCATCGAGGCGCGTACTCAACTAGTGGCTCAGAAGGTCACTGACTTCCTCAAAGCCACCGACCCTTACCAGAAAACAATCGTTTTCTGCGACGACATCGACCACGCCGAGCGCATGCGCCAAGCGCTGATCAACCTCAATCCTTTGCGGGTTGCTGAGAGCCGCAAATACGTGATGCGCATTACCGGTGATGACAAAGAAGGCAAGGCCGAGTTGGACAACTTCATCAACCCGGAAGAGCGTTACCCAGTTATAGCCACCACCAGCAAGCTTATGACCACCGGCGTCGATGCCCAGACTTGCAAGTTGATAGTGCTCGATCAGCACATCAAGTCGATGACTGAGTTCAAACAGATCATCGGTCGCGGCACCCGGATCAACGAGGACTTCGGCAAGTACTGGTTCACAATCATGGACTTCAAGAAGGCGACCGAACTGTTTGCCGACCCAGACTTCGACGGCGAACCGGTGGTGATCTACAACCCAGAAGGTGACGATTCGCCCGTTCCTCCAGACAGCCCTTTGGAAGGTGAAGATGGCATTGTCGATGGCGGCGACTGGCTACCTGAAGAAGGGGCCGAGGGTGAAACCTCATCCGATAAAAAGCGCATCAAATACGTTATCGACAACCTGCCTGTGTACGTCATCGCCGAACGCGTGCAGTACTACGGCCCAGATGGACGGCTAATCACCGAGTCATTGCACGACTACACCCGTGCCTGCGTGCAAAAACAGTTTGCCTCGCTGGATGACTTCCTGCGCCGCTGGAGTGATTCCGAGCAAAAGAAAGTGATTATCGAGGAGATGGCTGTTCAGGGCGTAATGTGGGAAGCCTTGGCTGAGGAGGTGGAAAAGAAGCAGGGCCAAGCACTCGACCCGTTCGATCTGATCTGCCACGTCGCCTTCGATCAGCCCGCCCTGACACGCCGCGAACGCGCCGAGCAGGTGAAAAAGCGCAACTACTTCGCCAAGTACTCCGGCTCTGCCCGCCTGGTGTTGGAGGCTCTGCTGGATAAATACGCCGACACAGGCGTCGAACACATTGAAGACATCAAGATCCTCCAACTTGATCCCTTTAGCCAGATCGGCGCACCGATGGAGCTGGTCAAAGCCTTTGGCGGGAAGGCTGGCTACAACAAGGCGATTCACGAACTGGAAGACGAGCTTTACGCCAGTTAAAAGCTACCTACCGACGATATGTCAGGGCAGGAAATCGGCCTGTCCTGTAGAATTTCGCCCCCATTGCGGCACGCGTTGAGAGAACTTCATGTCCATTAGCTCCACCATCAAGTCCATTCAGGACATCATGCGCAAAGACGTCGGCGTCGACGGCGACGCTCAGCGTATTGGCCAGTTGGTTTGGTTGCTGTTCCTGAAGATCTTCGATGACCGCGAGCTGGAATGGGAGCTGATGGACGATAACTACCGCTCGCCCATTCCCGACAGCTGCCGCTGGCGAACCTGGGCCGCCGACCCGGAAGGCATGACCGGCGATGCACTGAAGGACTTCATCGACAATAACCTGTTCCCCCAGTTGCAGAATTTGGACGAGTACAGCAACACGCCGTCGGCCTTTGTAGTGCGCAGCGTGTTTGAAGACGCCTACAACTACATGAAGTCCGGCCAATTGCTGCGTCAGGTGATCAACAAAGTTCAAGAAGGCGTGGACTTTAACAAGGCCCAAGAGCGCCACGAATTCGGCAATCTGTATGAGCAACTGCTGCGCGACCTGCAGAACGCCGGCAATGCGGGCGAGTTCTACACCCCGCGCCCGGTCACCGAATTTATGGTGCGCATGGTCGACCCCAAGCTGGAAGAAAAGGTCATGGACCCGGCCTGTGGCACGGGTGGATTCCTTACTTGCGCCATTGAGCACAAGCGCAGCCGATACGTGAAAACCGCTGAAGACGAACGCACCCTGCAGGCCAGCATCTTCGGCGTGGAGAAAAAGCCGCTACCGCACCTGTTGGCGACCACCAACATGATCCTGCATGGCATTGAGGTGCCTAGCCAGATCAAGCATGACAACACGCTGAGTAAACCCCTGATCAGTTGGGGCCCGAGCGAGCGTGTGCACTGCATCGTCGCCAACCCACCGTTCGGTGGTATGGAAGAAGACGGTATCGAAACCAACTTCCCCGCTGCTTTCCGCACTCGCGAAACCGCCGACCTGTTTCTGGTGCTAATCGTGCACCTGCTCAAGGATGGTGGTCGCGCCGCAGTGGTGCTGCCTGATGGCTTCCTGTTTGGCGACGGGATCAAGAGTCGCATCAAGGAAAAGCTGCTGACCGAGTGCAACCTGCACACCATCGTTCGCCTGCCCAAGGGAGTATTCAATCCCTATACCGGCATTAAGACCAACCTGCTGTTCTTCACCAAGGGCACGCCGACCAAACAAGTGTGGTTCTACGAGCACCAGTACCCGGCTGGGGTAAAGAACTACTCGAAAACCAGGCCCATGCGCATTGAAGAGTTCGTCCTCGAGCAAGACTGGTGGGGCAACGAGGATGATGGCTTTACTGCGAGGGTAGAAGGCGAGTTTGCCTGGAAGGTCAGCGTCGAGGAGCTAAAAGCCCGCAACTGGAACCTCGACTGCAAAAACCCGCATATCGGCGAACAAATTAGCCACGACCCGGACAAGCTGTTGCGTAACTATGCCACGCTGCAAGGCGAAATCAGCGAACTGCGCGACCAGCTTAAAGCAGTGCTGGCTGAAGCTCTGGAGCACCAGGTATGACTGCGTTGCTCACCGATAATCTGCCGCTGCTGGCCGGCGCACCCAATGGCATCAAAAAGCTGCGTGAGTTAATTTTGGAGTTGGCGGTACGCGGCAAGCTGCTTGAGCAAAGCTCCAGTGATGAGCCTGCCAGTGAGCTACTGAAGAATATTGCGAAAGAGAAAGCGTTACTCATTGAAAATAAGACCCTTCGAAAAGGAAAGCCGCTACCTAATATCGAACAAGATGAAATGCAATTCAAGCTACCCGTTGGCTGGGAGTGGGTACGGCTAGGCCAGATTGGTGATTGGGGGGCTGGGGCAACTCCTGCTAGGGGAAACTCAAGTTACTACGGCGGTGAAATGCCTTGGTTCAAATCGGGCGAGCTGGTTGCAGACTTCATTTCAGATTCGGAAGAGTCGGTAACTGAGCTAGCGCTTAAAGACTGCTCATTGCGTCGAAATAAACCGGGCGACATCCTCATTGCGATGTACGGCGCGACCATTGGCAAAACAGCAATCTTGAGCGTGGAAGGCACAACAAATCAGGCTGTCTGCGCCTGCACGCCGTTCAGTGGTGTGTTCAATAGATATTTGCTGCTTACCCTAAAAGCGCTTAAATCGAATTTCATTGGGCAGGGGGCCGGCGGGGCGCAGCCAAACATTTCACGAGAGAAAATTGTAGCCACCGTAACGGGGCTTCCGTCACTCGCCGAACAACACCGCATCGTCGCCAAAGTCGATGAACTGATGGCCCTGTGCGACCGCCTGGAAGCCCAACAGGCCGACGCCAAAAGCGCCCACGCCCAACTGGTAAAAGCGCTGCTTGAAAGCCTGACCCAAGCCAGTGACGCCACCGACTTCGCCGCCAACTGGCAACGCCTGGCCGAGCACTTCCACACCCTGTTCACCACCGAACCCAGCATCGATGCCCTCAAAGAAGCGCTGTTGCAACTAGCCGTGATGGGCAAACTGGTGCCGCAAGACTTAAGCGATGAGCCTGCCAGTAAATTGCTTAAGCGAATTGCCGAGGAAAAGATGCGGTTGGTGGCTGCCGGCAAGATAAGAAATCAGAAGCAGCAGGCGGAGATTGGTGATACCGAGAAATCATTTGAGCTACCTGTCGGTTGGGTGTGGCAGCGCTTTGCTGACTGTGCGCTGGATGTATCAACTGGCCCATTTGGATCGTTGATACATAAATCGGATTATGTAGACGGCGGTGTTCCCTTGATAAACCCGTCACATATGATCGATGGACTTATAGTGGCCGACCACGCCGTATCTCTTTCTCCCGAAATGGCTGCAACTCTTGACTCATATCGTTTGAACGCTGGGGATATGGTGATGGCCCGCCGCGGTGAAGTTGGACGGGTAGCGCTAGTTACTGACACCGAGGACGGCTGGCTCTGTGGCACAGGTAGCTTTGTGCTTCGTTTCACGCAAGAAGTCTCAAGAGCGTATATCTTGACTCTGTTCAAGTGCAATTCGGTTCGTGCCTATCTGGCTGGGGCGGCCGTAGGTACCACCATGGTGAACTTAAATCACGGTATTCTTCTGAAAATGCCAACTGCGGTTCCTCCCTTGGCAGAACAACATCGCATCGTCGCCAAACTCGATCAGCTCATAGGCCTCTGCGGCCAACTCAAAGCCCGCTTAAACAAAGCCCGACAGCTGAAACTACAATTGACCAGCACCCTGGTCGAACACGCCCTTGCCAACGGTGCACTGCAGGCCCCCGTTGCTAGGGACCAGAAAGCCTCTCGCACCCTGCTCGCCGCCGAAGTCACTCACAGGCTGCACGCACAACGCACCTTCGGTCAGCGCAAACTGCAGAAAGTGGTTTACCTAGCCGAGCATGCAGCCAGGCTTGCTGCGATACAAGGCAGTTACTTACGCAACGTGGCCGGCCCTCATGATCGCAATCTGATGAACCAAGTCGAAACGGAGCTGCAGAAGCACCAATGGTACGAGCGTGTCGAGCGTGAGACCGTCGGCCATGCGTACCGCCCGCTTTCCCAGGCGGGGCAACATCGCCAGGCGTATAACCGCACTTGGTCAGCCAAAGAGCAGGCGAATATTGAGCAAGTCATTGAGCTGATGCGAGACTGGGATACGGATCGCTGCGAAATGACCGTGACCCTGTACGCTGCCTGGAACGACTTCATCATTGAAGGGCGTCCGGTTACCGATGAAGCAATCGTGGATGAGGTCATGCACCGCTGGAACGAAGCCAAGCTGCGCTTCAGCAAGCGCGAATGGCTGGCCGTGCTCACTGAGATGAAAAAGCACGGCCTGCTAACTCCGACTGGATTCGGCAAACGCACCAGCGGTGGCACGCTTAACCTGCCCGGTTTCGAATAAGCTGGCTGCGGATTCCACGCCATCCGGACACCTATTCCACGCTTATTCGGACAGGCAGTCGGAGCGCAGCGACGCAGGTTCGCATTGTTAGTCTGAAGAGCCCGATCCCGTCAATTTCGTTGTACACCTGCACATCGATTCGCCCTTCAGTTCGATCCGATAGCTTCTGCGACCAAGTCCCTGCCACGCCTCCACCACTTACTACATTGCCTACACTGGCCGATGCCACGAAGGGCGTTGCAGTGGGCCCCGAACTCTAAGCACGGCTCAGTAATGTGCCTTCAGATGCTGCGCCTCGCATTACCGTTGACAACAACGACCTGTAGTTGTGAATTAAAGCATCAAACAGCCCAATTCAGTCACTTAGAGCGGTGTGTTTACGAAAAACAGTCATGACAAACTTGTAGAAGGGAAAACCGCCCGTGCGTGTGCTACAAAAACTACGCCTTCTTATCAGCTCGGCTAGATGGACGAACAATTCGTGCACGCTTGATGACTGCGTCAGAACGTTCACGGTCTATCACAGGAAGTGGCATATCCAGTTGAGACTCATGCAAACCATAATTGGAAGCATTGTACTGCCAAATAAGGAAACGCTGCATCAGCATTGAATTTCGTTTCTTAAGCACATCGATCTCCGCCTCCAAGCGAGCAATTCTGTCTGCTGCTATCCTCAAACTGGACGGCAGAGGTACCCGAACTACTTGCTCTTTACTTTTGCTCTTAGCCCAAACAAATGCGTCTTTTATTTCCGAATGAGAGGAAAGGGATTGTCGAGTTGGACGTTTCCCAACTACGGGCGACAGACGTTCACATAATAGCTCCCAGCTGAGCTGTCCCTCCCAACCAAACAAAAGGTCAACCGCAGCTTGAATATCAGTCGGAGTTAGGTGTTTAGCCATTACATAAACTCAATAAGGTTAGACAATGTTTTGGAAGACTCATCATCCAATCGACCAGATACGTCGTCATGATTCGCAGCGAGGGCCCTGGAAGCATGGCTTGGAGCAAAATCATTTTTAATTCGTATGAGGGCTCCTTCTTCGACCGCATCATCCCTGAAGATCCCTACCAGTTCACGCAAACGGACAGCCGATAGCGAATGGTGCTCATACCAACGGTCGGCACCAGCGTAGCCTGCGGCCATTGCTAACTCAGCTTCAGCAAGCTGCTCCTCAATCTCACGCAAATCCTGTTCGAGTTGTGCTCTGTTAGCCGTCCGCTTTTCACACAAATGCTCATTACAGTTCAGACAGTCACGAAACATACCGCATGGAGAAGATGAAAAATCGTGCGTGCACCACCCCCACTTACTCTTATGGATCGCCCCCTTTGGAGCCAGATTGTATGCTTCACGATCTACTGGCTCACAGTGGATCAGGATTGCTTTGCCGTGTGCAGACTCAGCCTGTAACCGCTCATATCTGTCGGCAACCTCTGAAGAAGTAATGTGGTTATAAACCCTATTTTGCTTAGGGTCTGCACGCCCAGCAAATCGCGCAATCTCATCCTCACTCATACCTCCCCTATGACCCATTGTGTCGATCATGTGACGCATTTGGTGGGTGGTAATTTTCATCTCGGTACCGTCTAAGTGCTTATAGCCGTACCGTTTGAAAATGCTACTGTGGTTCACACCCTCGCCCAATGACTCCCTTGGAGACAGATCATTATTTATGATATTTACGTCTGGCATCCAAGGGAGGACGCGGAGAGTACCGCGCTGCGCATGGAGACTGTTGGCTTGCATTGCAAACAAAGCACCACTGTATTTGATGCCTGCGTTCTTATTAACCCAGGGAAACTCATCGGGAACACGAGACTTAATTTTACCCCACAGACTTTCCAGCGTTATGGAGTCGCCACGGCTAAAGCCATAAGAATAGTACATCCTTTGGCAAGCTTCACTATGACTCAAATTCAAACCTAAAGCTTCACACGCCTCGATTTCAGAAAGTGATTTACCCCCATATTGAGAGACATAATCGGGATGAATAAACATGGTGTCAGGATGCTGTTCTAACCACTCCGCTAGGCTGCGTCCCTCCTCTGTCAACTTTGTAATACGATCAATGGCTGTCTTCACAACCTCAACCATTACCGTGGGAACCCATTTAATATTCCAGCCAAAGCCTTTTCCTGAGTAAAAGCGAAGTCCAAAAACCGGATTTCCATCTTTATCATGATCTGAGTGCTGACAAGCCAATGGTAGCGTTAGTACTTCTGATATCCGTACCGAGCCACTCATCAAAAGCGCGAACACGCTAGACGTGAAAATATCTCTCGGAATATCGCCACAGTTTGCAAAAATATCAGCCATAGCAAGTACTGCATCAGGGTGAGGCAGTTTTTTATCGCGCTCCTCTCTGCCCGACTTACCGGTTCTTTTACCTCCTTCGGTTGGGCGAGCAATTGGATTCCTCCAGTCCCCGCAAGAGTGGCTGACAAGCTTGTGAGTGGTAACAAATTTTGCCAAGCGCTCTAGCTCTCTACCACATTGGTAAGCAGCACCAGAATAATGCTCGCGCGCCACGATGGCCGCGCGATCTAGCAAAGTAGTATCAAGTTCAGATACGTCAGGAGAAGGCGATCGTTCGGAAAGGACAAACTCCAAGACCTTGAGCGCCTTGGTTTCATTTTTAGTGCCTGTAGGATTATGACCTTGCTGATAGCGAAAATATGCTTTCGCAAACGAAATGAACGGCTCGCCCATACGATCATCTACTGAATGCGACCTAGAGCTGGAGCCAAGCTTGGTGAAATTTGCCACTTTAGGCCATATCCAAGCAGACCAGTCTATATCTGTCCCAAAAACAGTGAGCTCTTCCTTGCACTTCCTGATAAAAAGGTCCAGGTTTTGGACTGAGTCCAAGTCTGAACGATTGGAAAATTGAAATAGATTACTCACTGCTCACCTCAGACTTACGGTTCGCGCATTTCAAGATAACTTCAGCAACGGCTGCAATTGTTCGATCCAATACGGACGCTACTACCAGATCACCAGTCTCCAATAGCAACCGCTCACGCTCCTCCAAAAGCTCAGCGTAGAAATCTTCATGCGGAGCATCTAACCAAGGTTGGAAACTTACACACGTATAGCAGGGTCGCGGGACGTTCATCCCACAATACGAAAAGCTACCACATGTACCGACTCCCCCCTTGCAGTGTCGTACTCGGCTGGCTGGATCAGCGCCACGGATAGCATCCAATTCAGAATCAACCAGATTTCCGGAGAAGGCCTGAGCAAAACGTGCCAGCTGAAAGCCCAGTGCTGCATCAATTTTTTTTATGTGCTCAGGTACGTTTAAAGTATAGACGTCCACATGTTGAATATCTGAATGGTCCAACAATTCAGCGATAACATATTTACTCATGCCCTCCCTCGCTGCGCGAGTACCTAGGGTATATCTGAAACGCTTAGGGAAAGCGTGCAAATATCCATCAGTGCGATGCGAATAAATCTCACCATATTCAACAGCCCGTTTGACTGCAAGATCGATCACCTCGGTACGAGCATGCAATTGCTCACCCGGAAGCGCCGCGAGAAACCTTTGCCTAGAAGCAGAGAAGTTAGTCTTAGGCCCGAAAGACTGAAGCTTTCGTCTCGCTGGAAAAAGTGGAACTAGGCCAAGTTCTTGATCGTTTACTTGATAGCCCATCGCCTGAACAGTTTTAAGTACCTTGGCGCGATGATTGAATAGAACATCGTATAGATCCCGAGTTAGCTGAAATGTTTTAAACTCGTCCCGAAAATCTGCTCCCTCTTGTTTCGCACGAGGTATAAGCAAAAGATACTTGGCTGCTCCATCGCTACCGTCGACCTTTATCAGGTCTTTGCATTTGAGATGCGTTATCTGGATAGGTCGCCGTCCCGTGCTGCTCGTGAGAAGACATAGAGATAGCTCGTAAAGACTTAGGTCGCCTCGCTCATAAGCGAAGATTGCACCTTCATTAAAAGCCGTTAGCTCGAAGTCAGACAGCGGTCCCTGAGTAGGATCCATACTTTTGACAGCTTGGCCCTTCGCGCCGCCGGGCAACCGCCAGCCATCCACCATTTCAACCACATCTTTATTGATGCCCGGCAGTCGAAATGCTAGCCAACGTCTTAGGAAAGGCCGGACTCGATGGAGATGCGCGTAATCCCCATTTAGCGAAGCTTTAAAGTTTATGAGCTGATGGGTATCCAACTCGCCGTTCGTTGCAGAGAACAAATGGTAAACTGAGTTAGCCACTGCCACGACCGAAGAACCCGCTTGAGTAGTCGCGTAATGCTCAAAGAGTTTGCGCACTGAATACTGATATTTTTTGGGTGTTCGCTCCATGACGACACCCATATTCAAAGTACTGTCTTTCGACAATTTCCATAAGGTATCGGAACTGTCGAACTCGTAACCGAGGACCGACTTAAGCACTGAACCAACTGATCCTGCGTCCGTCGAGATGATAAAATCTGATAAGTCAGTCATGTCGGCCCCTTGCTACTGGCCGCAGGGTTTTCTCCTGAAGTGCAAGACCAAACTCCGTGGCTTTACGTCTATCAGCACGTTTATTATAGGTTGCCGCAGTACCACTCCCCAGCTTCCACCCCATTAGCATTGATCGAAGACGCTCTTCTTCGGCCGACGCCAAATTCCTTTCATCAGCGAGGTCAGAAAAACGGTCGTTCCAATAATGCCTCAACTGATGGCCAGTAAAATCTCTAAGTGGAGGAATATGTGTGCGCAAGGAATTTACAACATCCTTATATCCTGCGATGGATAATGGCTGGCCTAACGTAGGGCCAGCCTTGTGCGTCACAAAAAGATATCCATGTTTACGAGCGCCGGAAACTTTACTTCTGTACCTCAGAATATACTCTTGCAGAGCCTTTATCACATGAGCTTTACCAACCAACTCTCTGTCGTTCGTTTTGACCAGAGGTTGTTTTACACGCGGATCGGATTTTTCATCCGCGCGCCTGACAATGTAAATTCGATTTGAATGAAAGTTAATGTCTTCACATTTTATATTCAGAAGCTCCCCCCTCCGTATACCAAGCTCATACAGAAGAGTGAACATTAACTTATTTCTAGACTGTACACCGTCATCGTCCCACAAACGATAAGATGAGTCAGGCTTTAACACCTCGCGAATTGCCGAGGCAGTTACATCGTCCAACCCATTGTCACGATACAGAAGATTTCTTTTTTTATTTAAAGGTCTGATGTCTTTCATCGCTGACAGAACCAGAGCTAAAGCTTCAGGATCTACTGGTGATTTCAGATATCGACCGGCAAGCCAAGATACGTAATTGACCGCAACTGCGGTTCGCGTATGTACGATTTCCTTAGAGACATAAACCTTCCCCGCGAAGCAGGTACGCGCTAATCCCTCGGGCTGAGCTAGCAAACGCCTCTGCATAGACCCACGTAGGGCTTCTATCTCATAGTTTTCCAACGCTAGGCCTTTGGAAAATCGATCTATCAGATCGATTCCCCGCTCTGCCAATATTTGAAGGAACACGCATAAATGGCACGCAGTGTTTGCGAGCGAAGACGAGGAGAGGCTACGGTTACGGACTTGAGTAGTGAGATAGAGGTTAGGGTAGTAAAGTGGCATCCCCTGCATGTCCGTGATAACGCATGCCCGCTCTCCATCGTCGAATACGAATTCCTTCGTCTTCGCCACTCTCTCAACCCTAGTGATCACATTATTTTTTACACTCGCCACAAACTATCCCCCTAGACCGGGCTACGGTCCGAAATCTAACTTTTTTCGGGGCAAATAAAAAGCCCCAGATGCTTATGCACCGGGGCTTGCAAGGTAAAACTTTACATCAGGTCTCTGAGCCGTATCCTAGAACGGGATATCGTCATCAAAGCTGTCGAAATCCGCAGCCGGTTGCGGAGCAGCCTGTTGTGGCGCTGGACGCGACTCACGTTGTGGCTGCTGGCTTGGCTGTGGACGGGACTGCTGTGGACGCGGTGCCGAGTTGGACATGCCGCCCTGGCCCTGTTGGTCGCCCTGTGGACGACCGCCCAGCAGTTGCATGGTGCCTTGCATGTCGACCACGATTTCGGTGGTGTAACGCTTGATGCCGTCTTTTTCCCACTCGCGGGTCTGCAGCTTGCCTTCGATGTAGACCTGCGAACCTTTGCGCAGGTACTCACCGGCGATCTCGGCCACCTTGCCGAACATCGACACGCGGTGCCATTCGGTTTTCTCGACCTTCTGGCCAGTCTGCTTGTCGGTCCACTGTTCGCTGGTCGCCAGACTCAGGTTGGTCACGGCGTTACCGTTAGGCAAGTAGCGAACTTCGGGATCCTGGCCGCACGTACCGACCAATATGACTTTGTTAACCCCACGGGCCATAACGTTCTCCTAGGTGTAGAGGGACAAAAGAATTTCTCCCAGGGCCAAAAAATTTGTCTATATTTCTGGAAGGGGCCAAAAGAATTTCCAATATGCGCCGCTTGATGGACGATCTTAGGTAGCAACGTGCCATGGCGTACGCGTCTTCACGATCTCCTAGTTTAACTCACCCGGCTACGGAACGAAGCCTTTATGATCGAACCCAGCTACCACTCTGACTACCGATGATTTCCTAGCTCAATCTCCCTCGCTCAGCGGGCGCGGGATCGCCGATCAGGAGGCGGTATGGCAGGTACGAAATGCAGAGCACCAAATCCAGATTTGGTGGACAGGTGGATAGCAGCCGATTACGGGCAGGGTGACGGTGCCGGCTATAAGCCGTTCATGTACGTCCGAGACGTTCCTTCCACCGGGACGTCGAGTATGGTCAAAAGCCGGCTGACCGGACGCACGCATCACTATCTATCTCGGCAAGAATTCAAGGTCCATCTTGAAGCCGAGTATTCAAGGTCCACGAGAGACATTCGTGAACAGTACGCACTGCTCCCCTTGGCGGAAACCCAGCAAATAGCGGCAGATCTCGGTGTGCGTCATCCAACATACCCTGCGACAAAAACACCAACAGTGATGACCACTGATCTTTTACTCACACTTGATCGGCCGAATGGGGATCAACTCCTAGCGATCAGCGTGAAGCTGACCAAGGACTTAACGCCTCGTAACCTCGAAAAACTGCTGATAGAAAAGGTTTATTGGAATAATCGGGGCGTTAAGTGGGTTCTTATCACCGAGAAAGAGATTTCAACTCATAGGGTTAATAATCTCTGCTTTTTTGAATTGTCACTTTCGGACGATTGCCGCCTCAGATCACTAATCACGCCGGAAGATTTCAGCCGGCGGTTTGAGGAAAACTGCAGTCGTCAGCTTTCCTTCAACGCAATCATGACAAAATCCATTAGGGAAATGGGCATCGACGTGCATACCGGCCACACCCTCTTAGGCCAAGCTGTCTGGAGACATCAAAGCCGACTTGACATAGAAAGAAATACGTTAAGACACCGAGGGAATGTGCTTTTGAGGGAGGTGGCCTGAAATGTACGAGATACACGACGTGTACGTAGCAACAACGCCATCCCATATGTTCGACTGCCCGGTCAGAGTGTTGGAAACCGTTGAGCTAAAAAAGGTCATACTCATAAAAATCAAGAAGAATAAAGCCACTAAGCCATTCAGCGTTGATTATTCAGAGTGGATTGACCTGCTCGCTTCCGAAAGGTTAGTGAAAGTATCAGACCCGTTAGGCGATCTCCCTTCGATACCTCCCAAACTTCCGCAAGCTGCAGAAAAAAGGCTGAAACAGGTATCTGACATCACTTCCGCGCTTTCTGTCATGCCTGAGTTTCTCACAAATAAAAAAGCAGCCAACTCAAAGATAAAGCAGATTGCTGCGTCGTTAGACCTGACAGAGAAAACTATTAAACTTTGGGTGAGTGACTGGCTTCAAGCAGGTCGTAATACGGTCGCAGTTGTTAGTAAATTCGTTGTGAAAGATGCCAGGGTATTTAACCCGCCTACATCTGGTAAAAAAAGGGGAGCAAAACCAAATCTGTTATCAGCCGACACTGAGGTACCATCGTACGAAGTGGAGCCCCAAATAAAAAAAGCTTATGAAATATATATAGCTCAGCAACGGATGACTTGGAAGGATGCTTTTCATGAAATGCTTTTAACAACCTACAAGCTTCCGCCTGAGGCCATATCCGACGGGACCGACGGATTACTTTTAAACCCTGCGCTTGCTAAAAAACACAAAGTTCCTACATGGCGGCAGTTTAGATATCGTTGCCGAAAACTAAAGAAAGCCAATGACGAATTAGAAGCAGAATCACCTAGAGGATCAAGAGGCAAGGCTAGCGACAATGTGCCTGGCCCAGGCTTTTACGAAATCGACGCGACTCACTTTCAAATCCAGCTTGTTTCAAGGATTACAAAAAGCCTGCTCGTTGGAAGGCCTACAGTCTATCTAATAGTTGATACCTATGATGGGGCCATTGTAGGTTACGCCGTAAGCTTGGAAAACCCTAGTTGGGCCACTGCGGCGCTAGCATTGTACAATTGCTTCAGCGATAAGTCTCTAGTCTTTGAACGACTAGGACTGCCGTACTCCTCAGCAGATTGGCCGTGCCACCATTTGCCAACATTACTGCGGGCAGACCGCGCAGAGTTGATCTCCAACATGGGGCATAACTTTCCTCAATCGGGAATACGTGTAGAAATCACACCTTCTATGACACCGATCGCGAAAGGTACCGTGGAGGGCAAGAACGCCGAACTTAAAAAAAACAGAAGCAGCAGATTCGATTTGCCTGGTAGGTTTTCAAAGAAAAGAGAACGACGGTCGCCCGACGGAAAAAAAACAGCTGCGTTGGATATATTTGAATTTGAAAAGATCCTAGTAGAAATAATCATGGACTTGAATAACACGGCGGTTGATCCCAAAAAAATACCGCCTGATGCTCTAGCCGAAGGTCCGAGGGTAGCAACTCGCATTGGACTACACCGTTGGGCACTATCGAACCGAGCCGGCTTCACCCGAAATATGGGGCCACATTTCATATATGAATATTTACTGACAAATGGTAGTGGCCGAATTTCTCCGCTTGGCATACTGTTCCAAGGAGAGACCTACATTTGTGACCATCTCAGAACATCCGGCCTACTGAGCGCCTCAGTCAATCAGTCTATAAAAGTTAAAATTTCGTACAACCCGCTGCTTGCTAGCGAAATATATTTTTATGATTCGAGTATCAACTCATGGCTACCGGCGCTCAATACAGACCCGGAAATCTATGACATTAGAGCGTCGTTCCCTGAGGCTAAAGAGTTTCGAGCGATCCAGAAGCAATTAGTCAGCCAAGCCGAACTCATCCACTACAGCAAACGCAGGGTTAGTGTACGAGCCGTCAAAGCCGCAGTGCAAAAATCTGTTGTGGAGAAACGCAATTCGCCTAAGGCGGGTCACGGAGTGGATATTCGCCAAAATCGGGCGCAAGAAAGGACAAATGAGCGCTCTCCGGGATTAAACGGAGGTATACACCCAAACCAGACACCTGAAGCAACTCCACATCCGAACCTGTCCGCTGAAAACATGGATACAGAGCATAACCAAAACGAGATATCCATTTGGGATGAAGTCGATGCAGTCAACATCATTAAATGACATAATATATCAAAAATCTGGCGCAGCGGAAATTGATGACAATCCGTTGATAGCACATTTGAATCTTCCGCCAGATAATGATCGCCAAGCTTTCATAAGACTTGGGTTAAAACCTGAGTACGATACGTTAGACCGTGAGCTTCCCACGTATCTTAGAAGAATAAAAATCAACCGACTCAGGCACTTTTTCGCACCAACACATCCTGTGCATCGAAGAGCGCTTATTGGAATTAGCTCTCAGCTATTTGACGGATATATCCCTCGAAACCCTATGTCAGCCGAGGGGCAGAGGGCACTTTACGGTGGCAAGGCAGACATCACCATCCGCCCAACTATATCGCTTATAGCTGGACATTCTGGAATGGGTAAATCGACCTTACTCGACCGAGTGCTTGAGAGCGCAGGGCAGCAGAGTTATCAACATGCGTTATTTCAAGATCAACCCTTCCCAGAACGGCAAATACTGTGGCTTCGTCGTAATGTACCCGAACACTGTACAGTTAAAACTTTATGCGCATCTTTTGGCGACTATACGGATCGCATTCTTGGCTTAAAGCTGTACCATGGCATTTTTCAGGATGTGCGTGGAGGCGACAGAAACTTCTACCTCTCTGAAATACGAAAAATCATAACCACTCATCATGTTGGGTTGCTAGTCTTAGACGAATTTCAAAACCTTTCACTGATGGGAGTCGGTGCTGCAAAAGTCATAGCATTTCTTGTAAACCTCCGCGATGAACTCGGCATTCCTATCGTGATCGCGGGTACCTATAAAGCCCTTAGGGATGGTCTGAAGTAGGCCGCTATTTTTCGACTGCTGAGCCA
>NZ_AOHM01000018.1:0-23825 GCF_000510895.2 Pseudomonas sp. FH1 | reverse complement strand
CAATTTTCAATCGGCAGGGTGGGTCAGTTTTCAATCAGCGCCAACAGGTACGGCTCTGATATTAAGTACATCCCTACTGACTTTAAAGAAGTTGCGATCAAGGCAGTGCAGCGCCTGACTGAGCTTTCTGCGGAAGGTCGTAAACTTGCAAAGTGGTACGAGAAAAATCCAGATAAATTTTATCGTCACGCCTCCTGTCCAGATGTCGGTGAACATGATACTTTGGCGAGCCTGCAAGCCTGCGAAGCTCTTGGTCTTTCACTAAAAAAGAATGCGAACGACAGCCTAAAACAATACTTCAAAAACTATAAACCATATTCTGAACTCCGCACCAATAACGAACCTTTAACACTGTCCTTCTTGAACACTTATTGTCATAGTCAACTACCAAAATCTTGGCCTTGGAAAAACAAGGACCGCCACATAAAGTTTTCGGATGCGCTTTTCTGCTTTGGGTTTCATCAGCTTCGAGAGGACTATGTAACGAGTCCCGTTTTGGTATGGGCTCCATCCACTGGTACAGTAAGAGCTTGTTTGCGAGGAAATCAATCATCCCGATCCATTTGGGTACGTCACGGGTATCGGAATCCGGATAACTCAGCAATTGAGATGAACTCACATCAGGTACGCCACTTCCTAAACACCGCAGCACAGCGTGGTAGTTTGGGGCAGCTAGATATCGCTCGATGGTCAGGGCGGGCAAATATTCATCAAAATCTCACTTATAACCACATGACCGATGACGAATGCATCGAACAGGCTCGTCAAATTGGAGTGGGTAGTACACTCGATAAAATCAAAATAAATGCCCCTGTAACTTTCGCTGACCTTGAGGCAGTAGGAGAAGGTATTGCCCACGTTACTGAATATGGTTTCTGCGTGCATGACTTTTCGATGTTGCCATGCCAAAAAAATCGCGATTGCTTAAACTGTTCTGAACAGGTCTGCATTAAGGGTGATGTAAAGAAACTAGAGCGCCTGAAGAGGCAGCGTAGCGGCATTCTCCTGCAACTCAAAAAGGCACAACATGCTTGTGAAGGAGACGTTTACGGTGCCGATCGCTGGAGCCAACATCAAAGGGTGACGCTAGAAAGAGTTGAGCAGCTTATTCACATTCTGGAACGATCAGGCACGCCTGATGGTTCGATAATAAAGTTGAATATCGATAATGAATTCAGCCCATTGAAACGAGAAATTGCTGCTCGTACGAGAAATATTGAATTTGTCATTCAGCCACCATCGACTGAGCTGGTGGATCTCGATGAAATACGCTTGCTTATGGAATTCTGACCGTGGCTAAACACCTCACAAGTAACGATATTAAAACTGTAGTAACCTTGATTGACACCTGGGAAGGAAAATTGACCTGGGACGCGCTTTGCGAAGCGACAGCCTCACTTATAGGCACGCGTCCAACCCGTCAAACTCTTAACTCTCATAGCCTGGTAAAGAATGCGTTCGGCCACAAAAAAACTCAAATAAAATCCGGCTTCACATCATCGAAAAGGCCGCCGAGCTTAAGTATTGCAGAGCAACGTATCAGTCGTCTTGAAAACGAAAACTATCGGTTAAAAACTGAAAACGCAGAGCTATTACTTCGCTTTATCAAATGGCAATACAACGCTTACAAACATGGCATTCCAAAGGAAAAACTTGACGCCGCGCTCCCTATAATTGATCGCGACTCCTCAGAAGAACATTAACATAAGAAGTCACTTTATAATCACATCCGAAAAAACTGTAGGGAGTATTGACAAGACCTCTGACACTAATTCGTGATTATTTTTAAGAATATTAAAATCCAAGATGTCGGGAATGATTCCGGCATCTTCTATTTTTTTATGTAGAAGGCGGCACACCTCTCTATCCGTAAAACCTTTACTGTACAACCACATTTGAAACTCCGAAGACATTCCAAGCTTTAGCATATTCTGAAGTGAACGCATCAGCCTTACGCGGTCCTCGTCAAACCCACGCCCCTCTAATATATCTGCGACCCCGCCCACTATGAGCATTCCGTCGTATGCAAGCGACGCTGTAAGGTCCATTATGTGGTCTAGTGTGATATTTAATATTTTTGTTTTTGCCTGACAACTACCTCCACTGCTCCTAGCATGCGCAAGAAGCTCGTGATAGCTATTTCCCGCCATCCATAACTTCGACAGCTCAATAACCAACTCTGGAGGTTGTATATTCATGACAATCTTACGCCTAGCAAATAACTGTATTAAACCCCACGAAAGATCTAGCAGGTCATTTGACGTCTCTGCCAAGCCCAATTCGAATGAAGCCGAATCGACCCATGAATCAATATACTGAAGCTGATCCAACCCCAACAATGTCTTACCGTAATAGCTAAACTTATACTCTTCTAGTCTAAAAAGTCGCTCAGATAACAACTTGAAAATATTTTCCAGAGCCAATCGCTCTGTAATATTAGCCAGGTGAAAAGCCAGTGTTTGATGTAAAAGACTGATCACTCCATCTTCTTTAAGAAGTTTCGGATCATCCTTCAAAACAGAAAGAAAGTAGCTTTCGATGGAATTAATAATTTGTTGCTTGTCATCCATCTCGTCCAGCAAAATACTTATATCGTTACCTGATTGCGCTGCCCAATTCACCCAATCCATCCTATGCTGGGCTGGATTCGATAAAAACGCCATTAAATGATCAGTTGCATAAGCAGCACTAAATGGCTTAATAAGCTCTTTCAAGCTGCTCAAACAGTCTTCAGCATTATTGAAGTCAAGCAATTCAAGCGCTTCCGCCCAGCGAAATCTCCCATCCCTCGTAAATCGCTCATCATATAGTTTCGGGTCTGCAAAGATAATGCTTCCTTCAGTATGGTAGCCAGACCGTCCAGCTCGGCCAATTAGGTTCTGAAAATCTCGTGTCGATATCTTTTTCCCACCTTGCATCGTACTGGATACAATAAGGTACTTAATTGGCAGATTCACGCCCTGAGCCAAAGTAGAGGTACAAACTACGAAACTTCCCTTATCATTCACCATGGCCCACTCTACTGCGATTCTTATTCCATTAGGTATGTTTGCACTATGTGGCAGCAACCCCATGGAAATAGCTTTAGGAAGCACATGATCACTCCCAAAGTGTAGTGTTGCAAGAAAAGCTATTTTATCCAATTCTTCGCCATCAGAGGACAATCGAGGCGCAGGTAAATTAAGCCCCCTAGAATAATACTCAATCAACATTTTGCTAATACTAGTAATAGATCTTTTATCGCCGCAAAAAAGCGCAACTGGACCTTGAGCAGACAACTTCAATCCCAGATAGGTTGATATCGTTTGAGGCTTAGACTTGTCTGGAAACAATCTATCACTTCGTTCCCTACCTCTCTTACCGAGATTAATCTGCTGCACAATGCGAGGAACGTACAATCCGCTATCATTAAAACTGTCCAGACTGAGGTAACTCAACTGCCCCATTTCAGTACGCCAACTAAAGAAAGCAACGCTTTTGAGCGAAGGCAACCATTTGCTTCCTTGAATGCTTATCCCTCGCTCGCCATTCAACCATTCCCCAATAGTTTCCGCATTGGCCATCACAGCGGATATGAGAACCTTCTGAGCGTCGTATTGCACGGTAGCCTTAAGGGATGCAATCAACAATTCATAGGTAACTCCTCGGTTCCCACTGTCAAATTGATGCCCTTCATCGAAAATCAGCAGCCCAATCTTAGATGAAAGCATGGGTTCATGACGCAACAGGTAAACCATCTTTTCGGGCGTTGAAACAAGAACAGTATATTCCTTTCCACCTTTGAAAGAATCGCCTAAGAGGAATTTCAGAAAACTATCCTCAGCTTCATCAACGTTGGTTACATCTCTCAACTCATTCACGCTAATAGAATCACCCTCAAAAGCGCGCTCAAAATTTTGGGATATTTCTCGGCATAAAGCCCGGAATGGCGCAATCACCACTGCCAGTTTCGACCGACCTGACAAAAATGAGCTGCGAATTATCAGTTCTGCTGATTTAGTTTTACCCGCACTCGTAGGCATTTGTACTACAGCAGATATGCCACGAAGCACCCCTCGTTCACCGAGAAGTCTCTGTGCTGGCCAAAACTCTTTTACGAATAGAGCACCATTTAACGCTGCACCCCAAATTTCTGATGGAAGACCTGTATACTTTGGAAGACATATTATTGATGAGTTAGAAATTCTGCGCAGCATCACTGAGACTATTGTATCGATTAAAAGAAGCTCTCTATCAGATCCAGACTCATAAACCTTATCACGAAGTTTTTTTGCCACTATTTCAACATCTCGAAACTGGGCACCTTGGGCCCAAAACTTTTTGTAAATTGTTAACACCTCGAATAGCTCACCATTGAACGGTGCCCCCTCAAGATAATACCAAACGCTGGCGACGTCGGCCTTTAAAAGCCATATAAGAAAACTCTCAAGATATCCCTCACTTAACTGTTCAGGTTGATCTGAAAGCATTTTAGCTAAAACCAATGAGCTGCCTGGCATATCCGCGAGATAGTACGAAGCCGACCCAAGCATTTTTAGATATGCATCTATGTCCGGAGTAAGTCTCGAAGTGCTAAGAGCATCGAAATATTGACCAACCAAAACCAACTGCTCTTTCAGCTCAGCACGATACCCGTTTCTCATATCCGCTGGCCGAGCCTCCAAAGCAGCTAGCTCGCCTAGAATACCGATAGTAAAAACCAACAGTTTCTTTGGGTTATCTGTCAATGGAAGATGGTATTCTTCCTCAATCCCAAATTCGTACAACTTAGACTTTGCGCGAGTTATATCTAGCAAAATCTTCGAGTTAGTTTCAAGCTTCATCTGCTGCCCTCTTATACAGAGCATGAACTAAAGGCATTAATTGTACGGAGCGAATAACAATCAATTCTAGCTCTTGCGCTTTAGGATGCTTGGCTGTAGTAGATCCCGAAATTATCACTGAATTAAATGAGGTCTCTGTAACCACAGCCGCAGCACCGTAAATACGTTTAAAAGGATGATCTGGTTCGCGTTGAAATCTATCCACTAACTGAACGCCATCCAAATCATACTTATCCAGTAGTCTTTGCTTCATAGCATTCAGAGACTCTGCAATTCGCATCTCATCTTTCACAGAGTCATCAATTGCGGTTTGAAGCACGTTATTTTTGCTGTTCTCACTGGCCTTTGCTTTAACTTCGAAAATTAATAATTCATCCGTGGCACTTATAACCCCAGGCTCTTTTCTAAACGCTATTACGTCTGATCCTTTTGAAGATTCATTAGCAATAATTTTCCGCTCATACCGAGTACGGGGAACTTTATAGAACCTAACAAATTCGAGGTAATCCGCAACTAGAATTTCAGCGAAATCACCTGCCCGAATGCTGGGCCCGGGAGGATTTTGTTCGTGCGGGAATTTTTCAGTCAACAAATATTCAGAGTTTGTCTTCGATGGATTTTTTATGTATTCAATTTGCTCATCAGAACAATAATGGTTTCTAAAATAACGAGCCCATGCAGACATTATTTTTTCGTTGGAAGCGTCATGGGATAGCTTAAAAATTGGTATCGACTTTCCGCATACGGACACGACACGCTCCCCTGTGTCTTCTAGCCACTGCACATGCTCTACAGTAAACGACATGCTTCACATCCTGTGTTCCAAGAGACGTAGGAGGCCAAAAGTCCAAGCCCCACAACGGAATGGCTAACTATATCTATCCTCTCGCGCCTAACCGCTTTTATCCACAATTACTGGCAAGGCTAATCGCATTTTCCTTACCCAACGTACGCATTCTGCAGGTGCCTTAGTGTCAGAAACTCTAGATCGCTCTACCTCACACGCCGTTTTTCAACGTCGTACCCTCTAGTTTTTGGTACAAGCGCTGATGGGAGAGTACCGAGCCTCGATGACTACCAAAATGTAAAAAATTAATGGATTGGATAGATGGTTTTTTACGTTTTAGCTTACATTTTTGATTCGTTTTCTCTCTATAGTATTGATTCTATAAGTAATTACGATACAATACATGTCTACTTGGTATTATTTTGATTTTTAACCCTCACACAAGGAAAAGCCCCGCAACGATAAGGGTCGTTGCGGGGCTTTTCGGTTTACCCGCCCTAGCGGATCTGGTGTTTGTGCAGCAACCGGTAGAACGTGGGTCGGGAAACCCCCAGTACACGGGCTGCCACACTCAGGTTATCGCTGTGCCGGTTGAGCACGTCGCACAGCGCCTGACGTTCGGCGCGGTGCTTATAGTCTTCCAGTGTAGCCATAGGCGGCGAAATTGCCTGTTGGCCGTGTAATCCCAGATCAACGGCTTCGATCTGGCGCCCTTCGGCCAGTACCAGGCCGCGCCGGACTCGGTTGGCCAGTTCGCGGACGTTACCCGGCCAGGCGTGTTCACCCATTGCCACCAGCGCATCGTCGCTGAAGCTGCGCGGGCGGCGGCCGGTCTCCTGGCTGTAGAACCGTGAAAAGTGATTGGCCAGCATCGCGACGTCGCCATGGCGATCACGCAACGGCGCCGTGACCACTTGCAGGACATTGAGGCGGTAGTACAGATCTTCGCGAAAGGTGCCCTTCTCTACCGCTGCCTCCAGGTCGACGTGAGTAGCCGCCAATACCCGCACATCTACGGGAATCGGCTGGCTGCCGCCGACGCGCTCAATCTGTTTTTCCTGCAGAAACCGCAGCAGGTTGGCCTGCAACTCCATCGGTAAATCACCGATTTCATCGAGGAACAACGTGCCACCGTTGGCCGCTTCGATACGCCCGACCTTGCGCTGATGGGCGCCGGTAAACGCGCCCTTCTCATGACCGAACAATTCGGATTGGATCAAATGTTCAGGAATCGCCCCGCAGTTGATCGCCACAAACGGCTTGGCGTGGCGCTGGGACTGGCGATGCAGGGTCTTGGCCACCAGCTCTTTACCGGTGCCGCTGTCGCCACGGATCAGCACCGGAGATTCGGTGGGTGCAAGCTTGGACAATAACTTGCGCAGTTCGCGGATCGGTCGACTGTCACCCAGCAACTCATGCTCAGGTTCGTCCACTGGCATATGGCCCTTGCCTCGCAGACGTGCCATGCCAAAGGCACGCCCTAGCGTAACCTGCACGCGGGCCACATCGAACGGCAAGGTATGGAAATCGAAAAACCACTCACAAACGAAGTCACCGACGTTCTGCAGGCGCAACACGTCTTGACTGAGTACGGCGATCCACTCGGTGCCGCTGCGGCCGATCAGCTCCTTGACCGCTTCCGGACGCTCCAGGTGATAGGGCTGCAGGCGCAGCAGGCCGACATCGCAGGACCGGTCGCCCACGGCCTCCAGGGTACAGCTGTCCACTTCCCACCCGGCGGTGCGCAAACCGGGCAATAGCCCATGGCAGTCGTCACAGGGGTCGACCACGAGCAAGCGACGCTGCACAGGTGTAACAACCATGACTATTCCTTGGCGTCAAAATTGTTAAAGTTATTTAGAAACAACGGTTTGTAACGCCTGGCGCTAACACTAGCAAGGTCTTGACGCTGACCTTGTACCGTTTCGCTATAAGCCCCGGCAAAAAGCTACTTCCGCTTATCTGGGCAAAAACTCCAGGCCACACCGAAACTTTCATTCAGCTTTCAAAACAGCCGCTTACATGACGTTAATCACTAAACGTTGAAAATAGTTGCTCTAACATGTGACCCGTACCCCGCCATCGTGCATCAGTACAAGTAACCCGCCGCACGGTCAGCCCAACCGCCGGCACTCACTTGAATGGGCAATGAGAGAGAACCCCACATGAACGCCCCGCTCCGCATCAACGAAGCTCTTTTGATCGCAGACCGTGCCTTCCAGCCCTTTCAGTGCGTGGCCTGGCATGACGGCAATGGCGCCCTCAGCCTGAGCGTCATCGACCGCACCAACAACCGTATCGGCAGCAAACAACTGTCTTCGAGCGCTTATACCGACCCGGCACAACTGGAAGACCTGCTGTTGCAGGCCCGGGCCGAACTGGATAAAAGTGGCTATCAGTTGCAATCCTGGGCAATGCCGAAGTAGTCCAACACGGCAACTTGCGCTTATCGGTTTAGATAAGCGCAAGTTCGGTGTTAGAGCGTGTGACGCTTACTGAGCGGCCAGAATAAACCGTTCAATGGCCTCTGCGGCACCGTCCTCGATATTACTACCGGTTACAACGCTGGCCTGGCGCTTGACGGTTTCTTCAGCCTGGCCCATGGCAATCGACAAGCCGGCTACGTGAAACATTGCCGGATCATTGCCGCCATCACCTATAGCTGCCGTCTGTTCCATCGGGACGCCAAGGTGTGCAGCCAGCGTTTTCAAGGCCTCGCCCTTGTTAGCCAGCATCGCCGTCATATCCAGGTACACCGGCTGTGAACGCGACACCTGAGCCAACCCTTGCACCTTGGGCTGCAACTGCGCCTCCAGTTCCACCAGCAATTGCGTGTTGTTGCTGGCCGCGACGATTTTATCCACTCGGTCCAGGTAAGGCTCAAAACTCTCTACCACAATCGGCCCGTAGCCCAGGCCATCGGCCTCGCGCTGCACCATCGGCCCTGGCGGGTCGCGGCGCAGCCAGTCGCCATCGGCAAACACCCAGACTTCCACGTCCGGCTCAGCCGAGAACAGCGCCAGGGTCACCCGCGCCGCCTCCGCCGGCAGATGGTGGGCAACCAGGATGCTGCCATCCGGGTTGATCAACGTGCCGCCATTAAAACCAGCCACCGGCACATCGATGCCGAAGGTTTCGATCAGGTGCAGCATGGCCTTGGGCGGACGCCCGCTGGCCAGGCTGAAAAACACCCCGCTGTCACGCAAGGCCCGCACCGCGTCGGCGGTGCGTTGGCTGAGACTGTGATCGGGATGCAGCAAGGTGCCGTCCACGTCACTCAGGATAAAACGGATGGGATGGATCGCGGCATCACTCATCCGAGGCTATGCCAGGTGCGACCATCACGGGCCAGCAGTGCATCGGCGGCGGCCGGGCCGTCTTCACCAGCCTTATAGGCCTGGATCCCGTCGTCTTCCTTCCACGCATCGAGAAATGGCTGCACCGCACGCCAGCCGTTCTCGATGTTGTCCGCGCGCTGGAACAAGGTCTGGTCGCCGGTCATGCAGTCGTAGATCAGGGTTTCGTACCCGGTCGACGGCTGCATTTCGAAGAAGTCCTTATAGTCAAAGCCCAGCTGGATGTTGGCCATTTCCAGGGTCGGCCCAGGCTTTTTCGCCAGCAGGTCGAACCACATGCCTTCATTGGGCTGGATCTGGATTTTCAGGTAGGTGGGCTTTAGCTCATCCACTTCGGTATCGCGAAATTGCGCGTAAGGGGCAGGCTTGAAGCAGATGACGATCTCGGTGTCACGCACACTCATGCGTTTGCCGGTGCGCAGGTAAAACGGCACGCCGACCCAACGCCAGTTGTCGATCATCACCTTGAGGGCGACAAACGTCTCGGTGCTGCTATCCGGGGCAACGTTGGCTTCTTCGCGGTAACCCGGCAGTTGTTTGCCGCCAATCTCTCCGGCGGTGTACTGACCGCGTACCGAGTTGGCCCGTGCATCTTCCAGCGACCAAGGACGTACCGCGCCGATCACCTTGGCCTTTTCACCGCGCACGGCGTCGGCGCCAAAGGCCGCGGGCGGTTCCATGGCCACCATCGCCAGCAACTGGAAGAGGTGGTTGGGCACCATGTCGCGCAGGGTGCCGGTCTTCTCGAAGAAGTTGCCACGGGTTTCAACGCCGACGGTTTCGGCAGCGGTGATTTGCACGTGGTCGATGTAATGGTTGTTCCAGAACGCTTCGAACAGCACGTTGGAGAAGCGGCTGATCAGGATGTTCTGCACCGTTTCCTTGCCCAGGTAATGGTCGATGCGATAGATCTGCTTCTCGCTCATCACCTTGAGCAGGCTGGCGTTCAGTGCTTCGGCGGTGGCCAGGTCGGAGCCGAAGGGCTTCTCGATCACCACGCGACGGAAGCTGTCGTCAGTTTCCGTCAGCAAGCCGGCACTGCCCAGGCGCTGCACCACGTCACTGAAGAAGCGCGGTGCGGTGGCCAGGTAGAACACCGCGTTGCCGGTGCCGCTGTCAGCGATCTTCTTGCCGATGTCGGCGTAGGTGCTGTCGTCGAGGAAATCACCCTCGACGTAGCTGATGCCCTTGGCCAGTTGCGCCCACAGCTCAGGGTCCAGGGCGTTTTCGCCATTACCCCTGACCTTGCTCGCCGCTTCGGTGCGAATGAAGTCTTCGAGTTTCTTGGCGAAATCGGCGTCGCTGATGGCGTTGTGATCAACGCCAACGATTCGCAGGCCATCGCCCAGCAGCCCATCGCGGCTGAGGTTGTACAGCGCCGGCATGAGCAGGCGCTTGACAAGATCACCATGGGCACCAAACAGAAACAGTGTGGTGGGCGGAGCAGGTTCGGCCTTGGGTTTCTTGCCGTTGGCGGTCATTTTTTGGAAGTCTCCACGTGGCCGCCAAAGCCGAAGCGCATGGCAGACAGCATTTTGTCACCGTAAGTGCTTTGCTGACGCGAACGGAAACGTGCGAACAACGAAGTGGACAGCACCGGCACCGGCACGGCTTGTTCCATGGCGGCTTCGATGGTCCAGCGGCCTTCGCCACTGTCGGCCACGGAGCCGGAGTAACCGTCGAGTTTCGGGTCGGTGGCCAGGGCGTCGGCGGTCAGGTCCAGCAGCCAGGACGAGACCACGCTGCCACGGCGCCAGACTTCAGCGATGTCAGCCACGTTCAGGTCGAAGCGCTGGTCTTCCGGCAGGTTTTCCGAGTTCTTGGTCTTGAGGATGTCAAAGCCTTCGGCAAACGCCTGCATCATTCCGTACTCGATGCCGTTGTGGATCATCTTGACGAAGTGCCCGGAGCCCGCAGGGCCGGCATGGATGTAGCCCTGCTCGGCGCGCGGGTCAGCGCTGTCTTTGCGGTCTTTGGTGCGCGGGATATTGCCGAGGCCTGGGGCCAGGCTGTTGAAGATCGGATCGAGGCGTTGCACGGTCTCGGCGTCGCCACCGATCATCATGCAGTAGCCACGTTCCAGGCCCCAGACGCCGCCGGAGGTGCCGACGTCAACATAGTGCAGGCCTTTTTCCGCCAGCGCCTTGGCGCGGCGGACGTCGTCCTTATAGTTGGTGTTGCCGCCGTCGATGATTGCGTCACCGTCTTCCAACAGCGTGCTCAATTCATTGATGGTGTCTTCAGTGGGTGCGCCGGCAGGCAGCATCACCCAAACGGTGCGTGGCTTTTGCAGCCCGGCCACCAGTGCCTTGAGGTCGGCAACGCCGGTGGCGCCCTCTTCGCTCAGGCCTTTTACAAAGGCTTCGTTACGGTCGTAAACAACGGTGGTATGCCCATTGAGCATCAGGCGCCGTGCAATATTCCCGCCCATGCGGCCTAGTCCGATAATCCCCAGTTGCATGTGCTGATGCTCCTAACTACTAAAAAAATGTGTGCATAGTTTATAGCGCAATGAGGCCAATGAGGGTTAGTCAGGCGGATATCGATGTAGTTTCATGGAAAAAAGCTGCCACCATTTCACCATCACGACACAAAAAGTCACATGACCATCAAAAATAAAAAAGTTCCATTGCCCGGAAAAAGAATTCAGAATTGTCCTGACTGCTGCCGAGAACCTCGACTCAAGCGTTCTGGCACACCGCGACACACCGGCTATTTGCGAGGTAAGCAATGAGCACTGCACAGATGAATCGTCCGCCACAGACCCTCTACGTCACCATTCGACGCGACGAGTTGCGCCAGCTGAAAGACGAACGCGAACAGTTGCAGCAAGAAGTCTTGCGCCTGCGCTCGCACATCATCCAAGCCCAGTTGGACCAGCCTTCCGGCGCCCAGCCACTGCTGTGCTAAGCCCTGTCATCGCTTTGTAAGATTACGCCTACGAAAATCTCACAAAGTTTTCACACGCCTCTCCCGATACTCCCGCCCGAAGGGCCACCCCATGCAAGGGTGGCCTCTGTTGCGCGCAGCCCTGCGTGTCGACTGAAAAATTATCGGGTTGGAGCGCTGGATGGCGATGTTCGAACGCAGCACGAAGTCTGCGAAAGGCTTTGATTGGGCCGGCCTTGGCTGGCTATTCGTGTTTTTCTGGTACTTCTCGGGTATTACCCAACTGCTGATTCAGCTCAGTGGCACCTCCGGCTTCAGTGGTTTCCGCCAGGCCTTCTTCATGAGCGCGATCTGGCTGGCGCCGCTGCTGGTATTCCCCCGTCGTACGCGCTTGCTTGCCGCCTTGATCGGTGTGGTGCTGTGGGCCTGTTCCATGGCCAGCCTGGGTTATTTCTTCATCTACCAGCAGGAATTTTCCCAAAGTGTCATCTTCATCATGTTCGAGTCGAACATCTCTGAAGCGGGCGAATACGCAACCCAGTATTTCGCCTGGTGGATCGTACTGGCGTTCATTGCCCACACCGCCGTGGCTATTTTCCTATGGACACGCGTACGACCGGTCTATCTGCCACGCGGCCAGGCACTGATAGCGGCGACGGCCATCCTGGTGGGCGTCGTGGGTTACCCGCTGGTCAAGCAGATTGCCCGCAGCGACACCCTCGACGACGCCATCGACCGCTTTGAATCGCGCATCGAGCCCGCCGTGCCGTGGCAGATGATCGTCGCCTACCGCCGCTACACCGAGCAGTTGGACAACATGCAAGGCATGCTCGACAGCGCCAGCCAGATTCCGCCGCTGACCAACCTGAAGGACACCATGGCCGGCCAGCCGTCCACCCTGGTGCTGGTCATCGGTGAGTCGACCAACCGTCAGCGCATGAGCCTCTACGGCTACCCGCGCGACACCACGCCGGAATTGGACAAACTGCGCGACCAACTGGCGGTGTTCGACAACGTCATCACCCCGCGCCCCTACACCATCGAGGCGTTGCAACAGGTACTGACCTTCGCCGACGAAGAAAACCCGGACCTGTACCTCAAGACGCCGTCGATTGTCAGCGTGATGAAACAGGCAGGCTACAAGACCTACTGGATCACCAACCAGCAGACCATGACCAAGCGCAACACCATGCTCACGACCTTTTCCGAACAGGCCGACGAACAGGTGTACCTGAACAACAACCGCAACCAGAACGCCCGTCAATACGACGGCGATGTGCTGGCACCGTTTTCCAAGGCGTTGGCGGACCCTGCGGAACGTAAATTCATCGTGGTCCACTTGCTGGGCACCCACATGAGCTACCAATACCGCTACCCGCCGACCTTCGACAAATTCACCGACCGCCAGGGCGTACCGGCAGGCGTGACCGACGATCAACTGCCCACTTACAACAGCTACGACAATGCGGTGCTGTATAACGACTTCGTGGTGTCGAGCCTGATCAAGGACTACGCCAAGACCGACCCCAATGGCTTCCTGCTGTACCTGTCGGACCACGGCGAAGACGTGTTCGACTCGGCGGGCCACGCGACCCTGGGGCGTAACGAAGCCAAGCCGACGGCGCCGATGTACACCATTCCCTTCATGGCGTATGCCTCGCCAAAATGGCGGGAAACCCACGACTGGAGCTTCGCCGGTGATTTACAGCGGCCCTACAGCAGTTCGCAGTTGATTCACACCTGGGCAGACCTTGCCGGGCTGAGCTTCAAAGAGCTGGACCGCACGAAAAGCCTGGTGAGCGACAGCTTCACGGCCCGCCCACAAATGATCGGCAACCCCTACCTGCGTCAGCAGAAACCACTGATCGACTTCAGCCTGATCAAGCCAAAAAAAGCCAATCCAACCGACGTTGTGCTTCAGGAAAAACCGGCGCTGTAACAGAAAGATAACAATCATTCTCGTTTAAGCCTAAAGTTCCTCCCCTCCTTTCGTCTTTGAACCATGGCCTTTTCCGACCGGAAAGGCCGCAAAGACGACAAGGAGTCTTCCGCGATGTTCGCGCCTTTCACCCGTTCCATGACCCTCACCCTCGGCCTCTTCAGTGTGGCCACCAGCCCTGCTCTGTTGGCTGAAACCGACCCCGAAAACAAAGCCCTGGAGCTGGGCGCCACCAGCATCACTGCCGAAGGCCTGGGCGCCACCACCGAACACACCGGGGCCTAAACCACCGGTTCGATGAGTACCGCCACCCGCCTCAACCTGTCCGTCAAGGAAACCCCGCAATCTATCTCGGTGATCACGCGCCAGCAGATGGATGATTTCAATCTCAATACCTTGACCGAGGTGTTGCGCCAGACCACGGGGGTCAACGTCCAGCACAACGACTCCGACCGTGTGTCGTACTCGTCCCGTGGCTATGGCATCAGCAACTTCCAGATTGACGGGATGCTCAACACGTTTGGCTACATGAAGTCCGATTCCGACACCATCATCTATGACCACATCGAAGTGGTGCGGGGCGCCACGGGCTTGACCACCGGCGCCGGCGACCCTTCCGCCACGGTCAATATGGTGCGCAAACGCCCGACTGCCCAATGGCAGGCGCAAACCGGGGTCAAGGCCGGCAGCTATGACAACTACTACAGCTACGTGGACGTCGGCGGTCCGTTGGCATTTGACGGCAAGCTGCGCGGGCGGACGGTACTGGCCTACCGGGACAGCCAATCCTTTCGCGACAACTACGGGCTGCAACGGGCGGTCGGCTACGGCATCCTTGAAGGCGACCTCTCAGACGATACGGTCTGGCCGTAGGCTTTGATTACCAGAACAAGCAGGTCCAAGGCACCTCCTGGGGCACCGTCCCCTACTGGAACAGCCAGGGTGGCAAGGCCGGGCTGTCCCGCTCCACCAATATGGCGGCGCACTGGAGCTCCTGGCCGCTGACGGACAAGACCACCTTCGCCACCCTCGATCATCGGCTCGGCGGTGACTGGCATTTGAAAGCCGCCTATACCCATCGCCAAAGCGACACAGATGGCAAGGTGTACTACGGCGGCGCGGGTTTCCCCAATGACGACCGCAGCGGCATGACCGCCTGGGCCAGCCACATGCGCGGCACCTCGAGAATGGAAGCGGTCGACCTCAACCTCGCCGGCAGCTACGCCCTGTTGGGCCGCGAACATGCACTGATGATGGGGTATGGCGAGGCGACACAACGCGACGTGTCCCCGGTGATGCGCAGCAACATTCCGGACGGCTACTACACGATCGAAGACTGGAAATACATGGGCGGGATCGGCAAGTTCGGCGACACCGTCACTGGTCTCAAGGGCGAGCACAGCAGCAAGCAACAGAAAGCCGGCTACCTGGCTACGCGCCTGAGCCTCACCGACCGCCTGCATGCGGTACTCGGAAGCCGCTATGGCAGTTGGGAACTGGAAAGCGCGGCGCCTGAGTACGATGACAATGATGAGCTACTCAGAGCCAACAAGACCCGCCAGACCCACAACGATATGTGGACGCCCTACGCTGGCTTGCTTTACGACATCACGCCGGAATACACCGTTTACGCGAGCTACACCGACATCTTCAAGCCGCAGAGCCTCAAGGACGTCAGCAACAAATACCTGGAACCGGTGGTAGGTAGCAACTATGAGGTCGGGCTCAAGGGGAGTCTGTTGAATGAGCGCTTGAACGCCGCGGCCGCGTATTTCTGGAGCAAACAGGACAACGTCGCCGAACGGGATTATTCGGCACCGCCAAATCCGACCACCGGCGAGGAGTACTACAAATCCGGCGGCAAGGGGAATAAGGTCAATGGCTTTGAACTGGAGGTTGCCGGCGAAGTGATGCCGGACTGGAACCTGACGGCAGGCTACACCTACACCCACTCGGTGAATGGCACGGACAAGCGTAACAACACCGGGCAACCGCTCAACCTGGTGAAGGTCTCCAGCGCCTACCGGTTGCCGGGGGCATGGCGCAACCTGACGGTGGGCGGCGCGGTCAACTGGCAAAGCGATATCTACGAATTCAGCAACAGGCCTACAGGGGAACGCGTGGGCAGTAGGCTAGTGACCGAGCGCGCGAAAATCACCCAACAGGCCTACACCGTGGTCAACCTGATGTCGCGCTACCAGTTTGACGAGCAGGTTTCGGCGTCGATCAACGTCAACAATCTATTTGATAAAAAATATTACGAACGCGTCGGTTTTTATAACGGCGTTTATTGGGGCGACCCGCCTACTGTAACGCTTGCACTGGATTGGAAGCTTTAAAACACTTTCCGCGCACTCTCCAACCTTAACGAAATCGTTAAGGTTGGACGCTATCCAGTTAAGCTTCGCTTAATCGACCCTGCACATAATCGGCCCCACGAGTCTGATCTAAGAGAACAGACACCGATCACACTTATGGGACTACCGACGATGAAACTCTCAACTCTGATGCTTGCTGGCCTGATGACCCTGACCTCCGCTGCTGCCTTCGCCGAGGGCGGCGCAGAGCGCTCCAAAGAGTTTTATGCCAACTTCAAGTTCATGCAGGACAAGGCGAACGGCACAGCCGAACAAACAGCCTCCAGCGATGTAAAGCAGCCAAACGCGAATGATACAGCGCAACCAAAAAGTTAAGGCAACGTTAACACCTTTGTCATTCCGCTCCGTTGACAAGGGCTAATTTGGCGCCACTCAGTGGCGCCTTTTTTTATTTCGGGTTTAACCCAATAGTTTATAAAGGCTTATTCCAAAACAACATTGCACCATAAGCCGGATCAAACTTGGCGCCATCAAAGCCGAACTTGCGATAAGCCGACTTCGCCACTTCATTACCTTCAAGCACTTCCAGGGTGATCTTGCAGCAGCCGCGTTGACGGGCGATTTCCTCGACCTTTTGCAGCATTTTCTGACTCAAGCCCAAGCCACGAAATTGATCCATCACCACCACATCGTGCACGTTGACCAATGGGCGGCAGGCGAAGGTCGAGAACCCTTCAAAACAATTCACCAGCCCGGCCGGCTCTCCGTTCACAAATGCCAATACGCTGAACGCGTGCGCACGCTTGGCCAACTCTGCCGGCAACTGCGCCAGCAAATCCGGGTCCAGGCTGTGCCCTCCCCCCATGGGATCTTCGGCGTAATGGTTGAGCACCAAAGCGATGGCTTCGGCATGCACGGCATTGGTGTAGCTGGCTTGCAGCACCAGGATGTCAGGGGTGTCCATTTCCTTCCTCGATAACGGCAACAAGGGATTCGGCTCCCTTTGAGAGGCATGATTGTAAGCGTGGACGCGCCGTTAACTGAAGGAGATTAACTACAAATAGGCGTTTGAAAACGCCAAGGTTATCGCCCTAAAAAGGTCGGCACTGCCCGCTCCACGGGTTTCTTCGCACAGGCCTCAGGCAAAACGCTGCAATTGCATTTCTTGCAGGCGGCTCAAGGTGCGGCGGAAGGGAAACTCCAGGTAACCCTCGGTATAGAGCTGTTCGAGCGGCACCTGCGCCTCAATGTACAACGGTACTTTACGGTCGTAGCACTCGTCCACCAAGGCGATAAACCGCCGCACGCTGTCGTCGTGCACCGACAGCTCGGGCAATTCGCGATCACCTGCGACCACTCGCTGCGCACCATCTTCGGTACCACGGGCGATCCGGCCAGGTCGTTTTTGCGCGCTAAGGTTAGGCACTTCGCCCAGCAGGATCGCCTTGAAACGATCGCAGATCAGCATGAAATCCATGGCGGCCAAGGGTTGCTCGCACAGATCCGCATAACGGCACCACAGCACGGTGTCGCTCGATTGCACCGCAACGATGGAGCGATGCCCCACAGCAACCGGCCCGCTGCGGGTTGGCTGGCCTTCGGCCAATTGCGTGAACACGCTGGCCAGCGCCTCGGGCTGATTGACCCAATAGCGTTGAAGGCCCACACCCGGATGCAACCGGTGATCCTCTCCCCCATCCACCGCAACCACCTGCAGGTGCCGTTGTATGGCCGCAATTCCCGGCAAGAACCGTTCGCGGTTAAAACCATCAGCATACAGCTGGTCGGGCGGTTGGTTGGAGGTGCAGACCATCACCACGCCTTCCTCGAACATCACCTGAAACAGGCGCCCCAGGATAATCGCGTCACCGATGTCATTGACGAACAGTTCGTCAAAGCACAGCACCCGCACCTCACGGCTCAATTCCCGAGCAAGCGCCTGCAAAGGATCGTGCGTGCCGGTCAGGTGAAACAGGCATTGATGCACCCAGCCCATGAAGTGGTGAAAATGCTGGCGCCGCGCGGGCACCCGCAGGCTTTGGTAGAACTGATCCATCAGCCAGGTCTTGCCACGGCCCACCGGCCCCCACAGGTAAACGCCTGTGATCGGCGTACGGCCGTGGTGCAAGGCTTCATGGCAGGTTTGCAGTGCGTCCACCGCGCGGCGCTGGGCGTCGTCGGCCACGAAGCCCTGTTGAGCGATGGCGTGTTGGTAGGCTGCGAGGGGCGAGTCGAAAGTCATGCCCGCCAGTATGACCTACAGGGAAATATCCAGCCGCGAAATCTTGCCCTGTTCGTTCAAGCGAAAGGTGTAGCGCAGCTCCAAGGGGCTGCCGGGAAAATTGCCGGACACCACGTTGCTAACCAATACTTTGCCCGTACGGTGTTGCACCTTGAGCACTTCGACCCTTGGCTGGTAACGGCGCGCGGTGTCTTCCATCCAGCGCGCGATGGCAGCAGTGCCAACTTGATGCTGCCCCTCGTCGAACACATTGGCGTCATCGGCAAAACAGCGGGCGACCGCCGAGGTGTCACGGGCATTGGCGGCTTCGAGGTAGGCCACGATGGCCGGTGCCAACTCAGGAATAGACATGGCACAGCTCCTTTCTTGATGATTTGTCATGCCATGCTAAGCCAGGGTTGTGTCAGTTTTTGTCAGGAGTAAACGGCCCGGACTCATTCTGTTCCATCAGCTTGCGCCAGCCGCGCAGCCAGTCACTGCGCCGCCCCGGATAACGCTCGCCATGGGCTTGCGCGCTCGCCACGCGGTCGGTACGAAAGGTGCGATACGCGCCGCGCAACTCACACCAGGCCACAATCACCCGCACTTCATTCAGGAAACCCAGGGCCAGGGGCCAGATCAGGCGCTGGCTCTGGGTTTGGCTGGCGTCCGCGTAATCGATATGCAGCTTGGCCTGATTGCGAATGGCCTCGCGAAACACATTCAGCGGCACGCGGTTCTCCGGGTAACCGAACCCAGGCGGGCCGGGCAACACCGTCGGGTTGCGAAAGGCTTCCTGGGCGGCGGGGTCGAGCACATCGGCGATCTTTGCCAAGGCGTTGGCGGCGGCGCGGCTAAGCACCTCATCGCCACGCTGATCCACGTAGCGCAAGCCAAGCACGATGGCCTCGGTTTCCTCGGCGTTCAGCATCAATGGCGGCAGAAACAAGCCGCTGCGCAACACATAGCCCACCCCCGCCTCGCCGAAAATCGGCGCTCCCAGCGCCGTTAATTCCGCGATATCACGGTAAAGCGTGCGCTCGGACACCTCCAGTTGCGCCGCCAGCACGGCAGCCGTCACCGGGCGTTTCTTACCGCGTAAAGCCTGGAGCAAAGTCAGTAGACGAGTGGTACGCGACACGGAAAGCCCCGCCAAAAAACAAAAGTGCCGCAGCTTAGCAGAGCCCCCTGTCAGAAAACGTCAGCAGTGAAAAAGGCCCTTGACCGAATAAATTATAGCGATCATATTAAATACATGTTGCTAAACATGTAAGAAAATCACCGCCTCAGGAGTCCTTGTATGCGCAATAAAGTCTTTGGCCGCCGCAGCGGTCTGCAGGTATCTGAACTGGCGTTGGGCACTGCCAATTTCGGCACGGGCTGGGGACATGGTGCCGAGCGTGATGAGTCCAAGCAGATTTTCGACGGTTACCTTGAAGCCGGTGGCAATTTCCTGGATACCGCCAACGGCTACCAGTTCGGCCAGTCGGAAAAACTGCTGGGGGAATTCATCGCCTCCGAGCGCGACAACCTGGTGGTCGCCAGCAAATACACCCTACGCAGCCAACCGTCCGATGAAGGCACGATCAGGCTCGGCAATAACCGCAAGAATCTGGTCCGCTCAGTGGAAGAAAGCCTCAAGCGCCTGAACACCGACCGCATCGACCTGCTCTGGGCGCACATGAGCGACAACGTCACGCCCATGGAAGAGATCCTGCGCGGCCTCGATGACCTCGTCCGTGCCGGCAAGATCCACTACGCCGGCCTTTCCAACTTCCCGGCCTGGCGCATTGCCCGCGCCGACCTGCTGGCCGAAGTGCGCAACTTCGCGCCAATCATCGGCATCCAGGTGGAATACAGCCTGGTCGAGCGCACTGCCGACCGCGAACTGTTGCCGATGGCCGAAGCGCTGGGCCTGGCCGCCACCCTGTGGTCGCCCCTCGGCGGTGGCTTCCTGACCGGCAAGTACCGCAACACCCAGGACGACAACCGCGCCAACAAACTCGGGATCCTGGTGCACGCCGAACACAGTGCCCGTGAAACCGCTGTGTTGGATAACCTGCTGGCAGTTGCCTCCGAAGTGGACGCTTCGCCGACCCACGTTGCCATCGCCTGGCTGCGAGAAAAGGCGCGCCGCTCCACCACCGCACTGATTCCGATCCTGGGTTCACGCACTCGCGCCCAACTGGACAGCACCTTGGGCGCGCTGACTGTGCAACTGTCAGGCGAGCAAGTCAGCCGTCTCGACAACGCCAGCGCTATACCCCTGGGTGTACCGCACGGCATCATCGCCGAGCGTTTCCCCATCGATCACGGCCTGGACACTCCTCGCCCACCCGTTATCTGAGGCGAAAAAAAACGGCCTGTCGAACAGGCCGTTTTTTTATTCAGCGATCCCGCTTAAGCCAGGCTCTTGCTGACCACCTCAAACACATCGCTCGACAGCTCACCCGACGCCCGAATGCGCTCCAGCTCCGCCTTCATCAGCGCCTGGCGCGCGCTGTCGTATTTGCGCCAGCGGGTCAACGGCGCCAACTGGCGCGACGCGATCTGCGGGTTGAAGCCATTCAACTCGATCACCAGGTCTGCCAGGAAGCGATAACCCGAACCGTCCGCCGCATGGAAGTTGATCAGGTTCTGCCCGGCAAACGCGCCAATCAGTGCACGCACCTTGTTCGGGTTTTTCAGCGTGAACGCCGGATGTTCCATCAATGCCTTCACGCGCTCCAGCCCGCCCGGCAAGGTGCTGCCGGCCTGTACGCTGAACCACTGGTCCATGACCAGCGGGTTGTCCTTGAAGTTCTCGGCAAACACCGCCAGGGCCTGGGCCTTCTCCGCTTCGAACGGCGAGTTCACCAGCACCGCCAGCGCGGTCAGGCGCTCGGTCATGTTGTCGGCGGTATCGAACTGTTCGAGGGTCGCCGCCAACACTTCCGGCTTGCCACTGAGCATCAGGTACGACAACGCAATGTTCTGCAAGGCGCGACGGGCAAAGTGCTCGGCCGCGGCCACATACGGCGTTTGCTTGGACAGCTCGCGATTGGCCTGGTAACGCAGCCACAACGCTTCGTGCAGGTTGTCCGCCAGTTGCTTGCGGGCAAATTCACGGGCGGCGTGGATGGCATCCACATCCGCTACTTCGCTGATTTCGGTCAGGTAGGCTTCACCCGGCAACGACAGCATCTCTGCAACCATGGCTTGATCCAGGCTTTCGTCGCTCAACACGCTGCGTAGCGCGGTGATCAAACGCTGATCCATGTGCAAGGCCTGGCCCTGCTGATGCTGGGCGATCAGCTCCTGCAATACCTGCACCGACAACTGCTGGCCAGCGTCCCAGCGGTTGAAGCCGTCGCTGTCGTGCTGCATCAGGAACATCAGTTGATCGCGGTTGTACGGGAAACTCAGCTTCACCGGCGCCGAGAAACCGCGCAGCAGCGAAGGCAATGGCTGCTCTGGAATATCGACGAAGATGAAGGTCTGCTCGGCTGCAGTCACGGAAATCACGCGGGACGTCGCGCCAGCCGCCGCTTCCCCGGCAAGGCGCAAGGCGATACCGGCGCCCTTCCCGTCCAGCAAGCCCAGTTCTACCGGGATCACGAACGGCAGTTTTTCCACTTTGTCCGGGGTTTCCGGGCAGCTCTGGCGGAAGGTCAGGCTGTAGGTTTTTGCCGTGGCGTCGTAGGACTCGCTCACCGCCAATCGCGGCGTTCCGGCCTGGCTGTACCAGCGCTTGAACTGGGTCAGGTCGGCGCCATTGGCGTCTTCCATGGCCTTGATGAAATCATCACAGGTCACGGCCTGGCCGTCATGGCGTTCGAAGTACAGGTCGCTGCCTTTGCGGAAGCCTTCGGCACCGAGCAAGGTGTTGATCATGCCCACAACTTCCGAGCCCTTTTCGTACACAGTCAGGGTGTAGAAGTTGGAGATTTCGATAAAGCTGTCCGGACGCACCGCGTGGGCCATCGGGCCGGCGTCTTCGGCAAACTGGTGGGTACGCAGGTACGCCACGTCCTGGATGCGCTTGACCGTGGCCGAGTTCATGTCGGCGGAGAACTGCGAGTCACGGTAAACGGTGAAGCCTTCCTTGAGCGACAGCTGGAACCAGTCGCGGCAAGTCACGCGGTTGCCCGACCAGTTGTGGAAGTATTCGTGAGCGACGATCGCCTCAACCCGCTGGTGCGCGGCGTCGGTAGCGGTTTCGGCGCGGGCCAGCACGGCGCTGGAGTTGAAGATGTTCAGGCCCTTGTTTTCCATGGCGCCCATGTTGAAGTCGTTTACCGCCACGATCATGAAGATGTCGAGGTCGTACTCGCGGCCGTAGGTTTCTTCGTCCCAGCGCATGGATTTTTTCAGGCTGGTCATGGCGTGCTGGCACTTGTCGATGTTTTCCGGCTCGACGTAGATGCGCAGCGCGACTTCGCGGCTGGTCATGGTGGTGAAGGTGTCTTCGACACACCACAAATCACCCGCCACCAGGGCAAACAGGTACGCCGGCTTCTTGAACGGGTCCTCCCAGGTCGCCCAGTGGCGGCCATCTTCACCGGGGCCGCTGGCAATCGGGTTGCCGTTGGACAGCAGGATCGGGTAGCGGTGTTGCTCGGCGATCACCGTGGTGGTGAAGATGCTCATCACGTCCGGGCGGTCGAGGTAATAAGTGATCTTGCGGAAACCTTCGGCCTCGCACTGGGTGCAGAACATGCTGCCGGACTTGTACAGGCCTTCCAGAGCGGTGTTGGTTTCCGGGTGGATTTTTACCGTGGTGTCCAGGGTAAAAGTCGCACTCTTCGGCTGCACCGTCAGATGGCTGTCGGTCAGTTGGTAATCATCGGCCGTCAGTTCCTGATCGGCCAGGTTGACACTCAACAGCTCCAACTGCTGGCCGTCCAGCACCAATGGCGGCAAACCGGCGCCGCGCTCAGGGTTGCGGCGCATCACCAGTTGCGCGTGGACCAGGCTGTGGTCCTCGAACAACTCGAAGGTCAGGTGCGTCTCTTCGATCAGGTAGTCCGGCGCCTGATAGTCCTTCAGGTAGATCATCTTCGGTTGTTCGGTGCGCATGGGTGGCATCCTTCTACTGATGCACGGCGAGCTGGTAGGCCGTGTACTTACGAATGTTGATAACGCCGGTGTCGAAGATCAGGTATTGGCCTTTGATCCCCAGCAGCGTGCCTTCGGCAATCGGGTTCTTGTCCAGGTTGAAGCTGACGATCTTGGCCGGATACTGCTCGACCGGGTAGCGGATTTCGATCGGTTCGATGTCGGTTACCGCTTGGATGGCCTGCAGGCCAAAGCGTTCCTGCAAATCGAGCAAGCCTTCGGCGCAGGAGGCGAATAGCTCATCACGCACCTGCTTGAGGTCGACGGTTTGGGCGTCGCCCTTGAGCAGCGCGCGCCAGTTGGTTTTATCGGCTACTTGACTGCGGAACAGGTCTTCGACAAAACCGGACTGCTGGCGGGTCGCCACGCGCATGATCGGCAGCGCCTGGCTCGCG
>NZ_AOHM01000017.1:0-3364 GCF_000510895.2 Pseudomonas sp. FH1 | reverse complement strand
TAAGGGAGTACACGCGGCCATTAATGGCAGAGTTTGTTCACGCTTGACCGAAGAAGAAGGGTTCCTGATAGCAGAAGAAGTGCAGCGACTCGCACTTGGGCCTGATACTGACGATGAGTGTCGACTGCTGCCTGACGGCCGTTCAGATGAAGTCTGGTTGGACGTGACACTTGAACGAAACGAAACGTCACCTGGCGTTTTCTCCCTCGACTTCCGAGTCAAAGAGATACACGTTTCTTGCCCAGGTGACGACGAGTACTGACACTTTAAACACCCCATACAAACCCAACGGGAAACCACCTCCCGGACGGGCCAGGTGGTTTTCGCACCTGGAGCTGACCATGAATAATCCTATTCATCTCGTATCGTCTAACTTGCTCAAGCTACCGGTCGTTCTGACCCCTGAGGCCTGGCAGGAAGCGGTGCATATTGAAAATCCACAGGATGCCAGTGTTATCAGTAAGCGACTGGGCGATGTTGTCCTAGAGGCCTACCGAGAGCTGCATTTGCAACCTGAAAGCAATCTAATCCATTTCGGCCTCTATCGACTGCCGCCTGACGGTAATAGCTCAGATCGAGTCTGGCTGGACCTAAAACTTGACCGTATTGAATCGCCCCCTGGCGTTTTCTACATCTACATCTCACTTAAAGAAGAAATGAACACTTCTTGCCCATAACCCCCTCTGAATTCACAGCACGACCCCAAGCCCGACATTTGTCGGGCTTTTTTCATTGATAGCAGTGTGGAGCTGCACATGATCAACATTCCAGGCCAACTGGTTATCCGAACCATCAGCGGCCGAAATGGCGACTTCAACGTCGGGCGACTTTCAACTTCAATCGGTGAGTTCGTCATCAAAGACGCACTTCTTGATCAGTACAGCGAAGGTAAATACCGAGGCGACTTTCTGATCACTGAAATTCGCCCTTCGTACTACTCAACATCGGGTCGGCTTGTCGTCGAGATTCGTGCAAAGCTCGAAAGCATGAGCCTGGACGATGTGGATAAGTTGACAGCGGAAGATGCTGCCACGCTCTCTGCAAGTGAGCCGGACCCTATTGATGAGGATCCCTCTTCAGAGCCGCCACAGCCTCTCCAAAAGCGTAAAAAGCTGACGTCGTCTAAAGGGGCAAACAGCACTGGCAAACCAACTGCCGCAGAGGATGCCCCATTCGGGATGCCTCCACCTAGCGGGACCAGCGGCGCAGAACAAGACGCCGACCTATTCGGCACAATTTGGCCTCTGGGAGATACAGTCAAGCTTGACACCACCGTTGACCGTCAGCGCCTACGCCAGCAATGCACTCGCCTAGGCGAGCTCGGCTATGTGTTGGACTTCAAACTACAGGTCTGGACAATTTCCAGTTTCTGACTAAGCAAATCCACCCTTGAGGGGCTCCCTCGTGGGTGCTCCTTACCTATCTGGAGCATCACATGAACCCAGTCTTCAGCAATTTGACCACCGCCGTCCTGAACAATATCGAAGATCAACTCGCCAACAACGATGTATCGACGAATGAGGAACTGTGGGATTTTTTCATAGAAGAGCTCGACATGACGGCCGAACAAGCTGATGCCGCCGTGGCACTTCGCCCCAAATACCTGGGGCAAATCTTCCTAACAGGCCATAGCCCTCTGTTTCGAAACGATACGGTTTCGTTTGATCCAAACGACAAAAAGTTCAAATCAGACGACCCGCTGCTTCCTGAGTAACAACACTAACTGCTAACACCCCAGAGGGGCTCACCGCCCCTCGGGGCGGGTTCCCCTCCACGATGGAGGTTCACATGCCCTTCCCTACCCCGCTCTTCCCAATAGAGGAGTGCAATGATCTATTTGTCGATGCTTGCGCGTGCGATGAACAACGCAACCTAGTGTTTCTCTCTGCATGGGGCCGCGACACGGCGCTGCAGGAGTTCCTGGCCAGGCTGACCCTCGGCGCTGCCGAGGATGGTCTGACCCAGTTTCACATTGTCGTAGATGATCGAAGTCTTCCGGTCTTTCCCAACATCGATCTGTTGGAAAAACGCACCACGCGACAACTGCGCGGGACGTTATTCGGCAGTTTGATTCACCTCTGGTTGTTCGACCGACGCTGCGTGCAGCCGGATCGGGCGAACCACTTCGCCTACGCCCTTCTTGAGAACGGGCAGTCACCTGATCAAAGGCTTTGGCCACTGATCCAGGAAACCTGTCCATTACCACTGCTGCCGCATTGGCAAAAGCTGGTAATGGACTTACTCACTCAACACGACATGTTGCAGCTCTTGCCCGGATCGTCAGGCGCAGTTGCGGCATGGCGTTTGTCGTTGCAACTCGACGTACTCGAACCTGCCTTGGGCGATCTCATTCGCCAGGGGCAACTCTCAACCCATGCTCAGTTTTGAGCTTTGATCCAGGAGCCTCACGATGGCCTTGATGTTCCCACGCTTGGCGCGCAACTTTGCTCGCAATGGCTACTACCCTACAGACGAAACGACGCTGGAACTCACCCTGCAAGCGTTGGCACCATCTCCAACTGGCAAGATGCGGATCTTCGATCCTTGTGCAGGTGAAGGTGTTGCCCTTGCTGAAACTGCTCACGTCCTCGGCCGTGACCGCGTCGAGACCTACGCAGTCGAGTACGACCAGGAACGTGCCAACCACTGCAAGACACTGCTGGATTGCGTGCTGCATAGCGATCTAATGGACACTATGATCAGCCGCCAGGCCTTTGGCTTGCTGTGGCTCAACCCGCCCTACGGTGACCTGGTCGCTGACCATGCAGGAGCCTCACAATACCAAGGTAACGGCCGTCGACGCTTGGAGAAGATGTTCTATCAACGAACACTTCCTTTGCTGCAGTACGGTGGGGTCCTGGTACTCATTGTTCCGCACTATGTGCTAGACGACGAGCTATGCAGTTGGCTATGCAATCACTTCACTGAACTGCGGATCTATAACGCCGCTGATCCAACATTCAAGCAGGTGGTGATCTTCGGTATTCGTATTCGACGCCAGGATCTAGCTCGACCACAAGAGGTCAAATACGTACGCGCACGCCTTCAGGCGATCGGCGCCGGCACATTGAGTGCGGAAGCGTTACCAACCAGCTGGACGTGGGAGCCCTACAGGGTCATCCCATCATCCACTGACCTGGAACACTTCTACCGTATCAGCCTTGAACCCGAACAGCTCAGCGAAGAGGTCAAAAGACTTCGTGGCATGTGGCCGGACTTCACACTGCACTTCGGGCAAAGCGGCGCGCAGCCAAGACCTCCCGTAAGGGAGCTTTCGCGTTGGCACTTAGCTTTGGCCTTAGCTGCCGGCGCGATTTCCGGCGTGGTGACATCCAAAACCGGTCGCGTATTGGCACTCAAGGGC
>NZ_AOHM01000016.1:0-79727 GCF_000510895.2 Pseudomonas sp. FH1 | reverse complement strand
CCGGCCAGCGTGTTTGACGGGGCGCCTAAGATCAAAATCAAAAGCAAAGCCAGAGCCAGAGCCAGAGCCAGAGCCAGAGCAGATTGATGTCTACCTGAGATCTAAATTGTGGGAGCGGGCTTGCTCGCGAAAGCGGTGGATCAGTTAGAGATGCAATCGCTGACACGCCGCCTTCGCGAGCAAGCCCGCTCCCACATTTGAAACTGAGACCAGCTTCCAAAAAACGGTCGGCTACTAGGCCGCCGCGCTCTTGCTTGTGATCTGAGGCGCCCCGTCAAACACGCTGGCCGAACGCAGGCTTGAATCCGTGGGTAACCCGGCAGGACGCCGGGTTAGCCGCGCTGGGCCAAGGATGGCCCATCGCGGCGGCCCACGGATTCAAGCCGGAGTGAGGGCATGCCGAGCCTAGGCGAGGCACCGAGTGTTGGGGCGAAGACCTTTTGGTTACTTTTGGGGCGTTTGCCAAAAGTGACCCGCTGTAAGAGCGGAACCATAAGTAGCCGTTACCGAAGCAACGGATATGTACACAACACAACACAACACACAACACCACACCATCCCCCATCACCCCGGCAACGGAATCACCCTCAACGCCCTAACCGACTTATAAGAAAAACTCGAATAAATCTCCTTGACGCAAGGCAACGTCTGCAACACCTCCCGCGCAAACTCCCCAAACGACTCCAGATCCTTCGCCACCACTTCCAACAAAAAATCATAGCGCCCGGACACGTTATGACACGCCACAATCTCCGGAATCTCCAACAACCGCTGCTCAAATGCCCGAGCAATTTCCTGGGTGTGACTCTCCATCATGATGCTGACAAACGCCGTCACCCCATACCCCAATGCCTTGGGTGAGAGAATCGCCTGATACCCACTGATCACCCCGCTCTCTTCCAGGTTGCGCACGCGCCGCCAGCACGGCGAGGTCGTCAAGGAAACGCGGTCAGCCAATTCAGCCACCGTGAGACGGGCATTGCCCTGCAACGCGTTTAAAAGTGCTTTATCGGTGCGATCCAGACTGACAGGCATAACGTGCCTCTATTCATTATTTTTATGAGGTTTTCATCCAAAAACACAGGAACCAGCAGCAAATATTGCAAAGTTCATCTCTGGTTATGAGCATAGCATTGTAGGAAATAAGGAGCGTCCGACATGAACAATAAACACAATGCATTCGGCTTTTCCACCCGCGCCATCCACCACGGCTATGACCCAAAAGACCACCACGGCGCACTCGTCCCGCCGATTTACCTGTCAGCCACCTTTGCGTTCCCAACCGCTGAATACGGCGCCGCCTGTTTTGCCGGCGAAGCGAGCGGCCACTTCTATACACGTATTTCCAACCCGACCCTGGCGCTGCTGGAATCACGCATGGCCACCTTGGAAAATGGTGAAGCAGCCGTGGCGTTCAGCTCAGGCATGGGTGCGATTGCCGCGACGTTCTGGACCCTGCTGCGCCCCGGTGATGAGGTGATCGTCAGCCAGACCCTGTACGGCTGCACCTTTGCCCTGCTGCACCATGGCATCGGTGAATTCGGTATCAAGGTGCGGCATGTCGACCTCACCGACCTCGAAGCCCTGCAAGCCGCTCTCAGCCCCGCCACCCGCATGATCTATTGTGAAACCCCGGCCAATCCCAACCTGCGACTGGTGGACATCGCCGCCGTAGCCGCCCTCGCCCACCAGCAGCCAAATGTCACCCTGGTCGTCGACAACACCTACTGCACACCCTACCTGCAACGCCCCCTCGACCTGGGCGCCGACGTCGTGGTGCATTCGGCCACCAAGTACCTCAGCGGCCACGGCGATATCACCGCGGGCATCGCCGTGAGCAGCCTGGCCCTGGCCCAACGCATTCGCCTGCAAGGCCTCAAGGACCTGACCGGCGCAGTGATGTCGCCACAGGACGCCTCGCTGTTGATGCGCGGCCTCAAGACCCTGGCGCTGCGCATGGATCGTCATTGCAGCAACGCCCAGGCGGTGGCCGAAGCCCTGCAGGCGCACCCGGCCGTGCAGTGGGTGACATACCCAGGATTGCGTTCTTTCCCCCAGTACGAACTGGCGACACAGCAGATGAAACTACCCGGCGGCATGATTGCCTTCGAACTCAAGGGCGGCATCGAAACCGGTCGGCGTTTCATGAATGCACTCAAGCTGTTCACCCGTGCGGTCAGCCTGGGTGACGCGGAGTCACTGGCCCAGCACCCGGCGAGCATGACCCATTCCACCTACACCCCGCAGGAGCGTGCGGCGCACGGGATCAGCGAAGGGCTGGTGCGCTTGTCGGTGGGGCTTGAGGACGTGGCCGATCTGCTGGCGGACGTGCAGCAGGCACTGGCCAAATGCACACGTACGGTGACGCGTGCTTCTAAGCCGGTAAGTGTTTAATCCGTTTTTTTAAGATTGGATCCCCTTCCCGTCGCCAGGCTGTACTAGCATAGGTTCCGGCGGGAAGGACTATCACGGTAGGTTATTCGCATTGGCTTGCATCTTAATCCCCGTCGCTATAAGGCCGAATACCTGCACGCCTCATGGACGAAATGATGAACTCACAGCTGTTCCCTCATATTGGCAAAGTCATCGCCAGCACCGGCAGCCGCCATTTCCCACGCATGCTGCATGACCTGATCCTCACCCAACTGGCAGTGGACGCCACCCATATCACGCAATTGCAGGTCAACGCCGACGGGCAAACCCGCCGCAAGATCAGCCCGGTCTACACCGATTCGGTGGAAGCGTTGGGCGACGAACAACCCGCCGCGCAATTGCACCTCACCCGCCGCAAGGATGACGTGCGCTACGTGTTGTCGGTGTATCGCTCGCACCAGTCCGAAAGCTTTTCGCCCCAGGAGCGCAGCATATTGCAGGACTTCTCCACCTTGTTGCTGCCCATGGTGGAAAAGCACATCGCCGCGATCCAACCGTGCCGCCAGGACAGCGACCCGGTAGCGCCGGAAAACCAGGGCCTCGAAGCCCTGCGCAGGCGCATTGAAGAACGCTTGGTGCAGTCTGGACTGACCTTGTCCAACCGTGAGCTTGAGGTGTGCGTGGGCCTGTTGGCCGGGCGCACGGCGCCGGAGCTGGCGGAGCAGTTGGCGTTGAAGGTCAACACCATCGAGAGCTACCTCAAGCGCGCGTCGATCAAGCTGGGGATCAGCGGGCGGCATTCGTTGTTGCGGTGGATGTATGCCACTGAGGACACCACAGCCCTTTAAGCCACCGCAGAAAGAATGTGGGAGCAGGCAAGTCAGCTCCCACATTTGATCTTCATCGTTTGTGAGGGATCAGTCCCTTGCTAACGCCTCGATCGGGTCCAGCCGCGCCGCATTCCTGGCCGGCACAAAGCCGAACACAATGCCGATCAACGTCGAACAGGCAAACGCCGTGATGATCGAGCCCAGGGAAAACACCATTTCCCATTCCTTCACAAACAACGAAAACAGAAAGCCCAGGGCGTAGGACAGCGAGATCCCGATCAGCCCGCCGATCAAACACACCATCACCGCCTCCACCAGGAACTGCTGGCGGATATCCGACTGCCGCGCCCCCACCGCCATGCGAATGCCGATCTCACGGGTACGCTCGGTGACGGACACCAGCATGATATTCATCACGCCAATGCCCCCCACCAGCAACGAAATCACCGCGATCAACGACAGCAGCAACGCCAGGGAGCGACTGGTTTTCTGCACGGTCTGCATGATGCTGTCGAGGTTGTTGGTAAAGAAGTCCTTGGTGCCGTGGCGTTGCAGCATGAGCTTGTTGACATTGTCTTCCACCACCTTGCTTGGCTGGCCGTCCTTGATACGCACCGTGATGCTGTCCAGATGGCGCTGCCCCAGCAAACGCCCCGCCGCCGTCTCATACGGCACCCACACGTTCAACGCCTTGCTGGCGGCGAACATGTTCTTATTGTCCGCGGTAACCCCGATCACGGTACACGGCAGGTTGCCCACCAGGATCACCTGGCCCAGCGGGTCGACGTTCGGGCCGAATAATCGATGACGGGTGTTGTGGTCGATCACCACCACCTGGGCCTGGCGCCGTGCATCGCTTTCGCTGAAGGCGATACCGGCTTCGAGCTTGAGTCCCTTCACCTTGAAGTAGCGGTCACTCACCCCATTCACCTGCGCATCCAGGTCGATATTGCCAAAGCGCAGCAACAGGTTGCGGCCCACCACCGGCGTGGCGCTGTCGACGTAATACAGCTGGTTCAACGCGTCCACGTCCGAAGGCATCAACGTCTCGATAGCCGAGGCGCGGCTGTCGCCAAAACTGGTGCCGGAAAAGATATCGATGGTGTTGCTGCCAATCGCCTGGATGTCCTTGAGCACATAACGCTTGGCGCCTTCGCCGATGGCCGAGATCGACACCACCGAAGTGATACCGATGACGATACCGAGCATGGTCAACAAGGTGCGCATGCGGTGAGACACCAGCGCGACCCAGGCCATGTTGAAGGCTTCCTTGAACAACCCCAGGCTCGCCACCAAGCGCCGGGCGCCGCTGCGTTTTGGCTCGATGGGTGTTTCGCTGGGCAACTCCAGGCCAGCACGCTCATTGGCCTTGTCGCTGACAATCTCGCCATCGCTCACCTCGACGATACGCTGCGCATTCGCCGCAACCTTGGGGTCGTGGGTCACGATAATCACCGTGTGCCCCGCCGCGTGCAGCTCGGCGAGAATACGCATCACCTCTTTGCCACTGTGGGTGTCGAGGGCGCCGGTGGGCTCGTCGGCGAGGATCACTTCGCCACCGTTCATCAAGGCGCGGGCGATACTCACCCGTTGCTGTTGGCCACCGGAGAGCTGGCTGGGACGATGGGTGGTGTGACCGGACAAGCCCAGCCGCGCGAGCAACTCCCGTGCACGACTGTGGCGCTGGGTTTCCGGAGTGCCGGCATAGATCGCCGGCATTTCCACGTTGTGCAAGGCACTCAGGTGCGCCAGCAAGTGGTAGCGCTGGAAGATAAAACCGAAGTAATCGCGGCGCAGTTCGGCCAACTGCTCATCCCCCAGGGAACGGGTTTCGATGCCGTTGATCTTGTAGCTGCCGGCCGTGGCGTAATCCAGGCCGCCAAGGATGTTCATCAGGGTGGATTTACCGGAGCCCGAAGCGCCAATAATCGCGACCATTTCCCCGGCATGGATCGTCAGGTCGATGCCCTTGAGCGCGATGAATTCGCGCTCGCCGGCCATGAAGCTGCGGGTGATGCCCTTGAGTTCCAGCAGTGGCTGAGTCATCCGTCAGTTCCCCGCCACAGCCGGCGTGGCGTCGCCGATCACCACGTTGTCGCCTTCGGCCAGGCCTTCGAGGATCTGCACCTTCACATTGTTATTGATCCCGGTCTTCACCTCCCGCGACACTGCCTTGCCTTTCGCGTCCAGCACCCGCACCGAGTAACTGCCGTCGTTGTTGCGCGCCCCCAGCGCCGCCACCGGCACCATCAGCGCGGCCTCGGCAGTGTCGAGTACGATACGTACCTGGGCGGTCATGGCGATGCGCAGACGGTGGTCGGGGTTGGGTACGTCGAACAGTGCGTTGTAGAACACCGCCGTGTTCTGCTTCGGCGTGCCGGCGGTCTGGGTTTCCAGGAAGTTCTGCGGCGCCGGTTCAGTGCCGCGCAGCTTGGCGTAGTAACGCTTGTCGGCCTCACCGAGGATGGTGAAGTAGACCTGCTGGCCGGGGCTGATGTGAATCACATCCGCCTCGGAGACCTGGGCCTTGACGGTCATGGTGTCCAGGTCCGCCAGCTTGAGCAGTACCGGCGCCAGTTGGTTGGCGATCACGGTCTGGCCTTCCTGGGTGACGATGCCCACTACATCACCGTCGATGGGCGCGACGATGCGGGTGTAGGCCAGGTTGACTTTGGCGGTGTCGATCTGGATGTGGGCGCTTTTGATCTGCGCGTCCAGGGACAGCAGGTTGGCCTGTTGCACCTGGAAGGTGGATTCGGCGTCTTCGAAGTCCTGACGGGAGACCGATTCGTCAATCTGCAGACCTTTGTAGCGTTCGTACACGGACTTGGCCTGCTTGAGTTGGGCAGCGGTGGCGCGGCGTTGGGCCTGGAGGTTTTCTTCGTCGACCTGGGCTTTGCGCAGGGTGTTTTGCAGGATCAATGGGTCGATTTCGGCCAGCCACTGACCTTTTTTGACCTTGTCGCCGACTTTGACTTTGAGGGATTTCAGTTGGCCGGAGACTTGGGCGCCGACGTCGACCTGTTTGATGCCTTCGAGCAGGCCGGTGGCGAGGACGGCGTTTTCGATGTTGCCGCGTGAGGCGGTGGCGGTGAGGTATTGCGGTGCGTCGGCGGGGGCTTGGACCGTGTAGATGATCAAGCCTATGGCGATGGCCAGTGTGGCGAGCATTCCTAGTTTGCGTAGCGTTGGCTTTTGCATAGATGACCTTTGATCGAGAACATATCCGTTATTTGAGTAACGGCCACTATTGGTTCCGCTCTTACAGCGGGTCACTTTTGAAAAGCGCAAAAGTAACCAAAACGCTCTTGCCCCAACACTCGGTGCCTCGCCTAGGCTCGGCATGCCCTCACTCCGGCCAGCGTGTTTGACGGGGCGCCTAAGATCAAAATCAAAAGCACAGCGGCCTGACAGCCGGCTTGAGTGGTGTGGAGCAAAGGCAAGGGCAAAGGCAAACGCGGTCCACAGTAGGAGCTGGCTTTCCGGCGATGGTCGTTAACGATGATGGGGGGACATCTGGATAAACGCAGCGGCCTCACGTTTTTCGCCGGCAAGCCGGCTCCTACAGAAGACGAAAAGCGTATCCACGATGCGAAGCGAGTCGCTTTTGCTCTGGCTTTTGATCTTCGGCGCCCCGTAAAACCACGCTGGCCGAACGCAGGCTTTGGAGCGTGGGTAACCCGGCAGGACGCCGGGTTAGCCGCGCTGGGCCAAGGATGGCCCATCGCGGCGGCCCACGCTCCAAAGCCGGAGTGAGGGCACACCGAGCCTAGGCGAGGTGCCGAGTGGTGGGGCGAAGGCCTTTTGCTTACTTTTGGGCCTTTCCAAAAGTGAGCCGCTGTAAGAGCGGAACCATAAGCCGCCGTTACCGAAGAAACGGATATGTACCCAAACAACCCGCTCAAGACACCACCTCCCCAACAACAACCCCATCCACCCACCACCGCGCCAACCCCAAAACATTGGGCGCCTTGAGCAACGTAAAGTGATTCCCCCCGCCATACCAAACCTGCAACCCACTCCCCTGCCGCCGCCACCCCTCAACCATCAACCCTTGCTCCCGCTGATTCCCCGCCGCATCCAACGCCGGATCCTCAGCCAACACCAACCGCACCACACCGTTAAATCGCGCACCCGGCCGATACCGCGTACGCAACGCCGCCGCATAAGTCCGCGCCGGCCCATCCATCGCATCCACAGCCGACCGCCCCGGCAACAGACCAACGCCAACCATCCCTGCGTGTAACTGCCGCCGCTGCGCCACCTCATCCGCTCCTGCAAAATCCCCCAGATCAATCCCCAGCGACATACCCGCAGACAACTGCATCGCCTCAATCAACCGCATCAACGCAGCCGTCGTCGTATAAGGCCTGACGGCGCGCTCCGGAGACTCACTGTCAATCACCGTCAACGAAGCCACCTCCCGCCCCGCCGCCTGCAACCGCAACGCCATCTCCAGCGCAACCCAGCCCCCAAACGAATGCCCCACCAAATGCACCGCCCCCTGCGGACACTCCTGCTCCAACCCCTTCAAGTAACAAGCCGCCGCCGCTTCCACCTGACTATGGGGCACCGCCTCACCGTCCAACCCACGCGGCTGCAAGCCAAACAACGGCCAATCGCGTCCCAACGCCTCACTCAAGCCAATAAACCCGGTGACGCTGTCCCCCGCCCCCGGCACACAGAACACCGGCGCATACCCTGCCCGGCCACTCTGAATCCGCAGCAAGGGCTGATGCGGTGCCTGAACCTGCGGCGTGCACGTCACCAAGGCCTCAGCCATCGCCCGACCCAGCGCCTGGATATGCGGCGCCTGCATCATGCTCTGGTGATCCCCCGGCACCGCCGCCTGGCGCAATTGCCCCGGCGCCAACACCTCATTCCAACCCAGTGTTTCACTGCGCCGCGACAACTCGGTCGGCCGCTCACTCGCGCTGAACAGATGCACCGCGATCGGCAACGGAAACAGGCTGTAATGGGCCAGCGCATGCCCATGCCCCACTTCCCGCTCGATATAGTTCAAGAGGTCCGCATCCGTCGCCGCTGCCATTTGCGCGTGCAGCACACCTTCATCGCGACAACGTTGCAACAGGCCTGCAAAGTCCAGCTGTCCAACCTGCGCCTCCAACTGCCCAAGGCTCGCCAGTTCATCCACACCTCCCTGTGCTTTCCAATGCGCCGTGCACTGCAACAGCAAATGCCGCTTGAGCGCGTCCGGCCCGCTCCATCGCGCCTTGCCCTGGTCAGTCATGCGCGGTACGTAGCTGTCGATCAAGCCGAGGAACTCAACCGGTTCATCCAGCCCGAGCAGTTGCATCGCCACTTCATAGGCCAGCACCCCGCCAAACGACCACCCGGCAACCCGGTAAGGCCCATGGGGCTGAATGCCTCGGATCAACCCGACCAGCCGCGCAGCCAGACCTTCCATCGTGTTCAGATGCGGTTCGCCCAGCGCCACGCCCGGCAAGCCATAGATCGGATAGTCACCCGGCAGATGCTGGCCGAGCGCCGGGAAATACACGTCCATGCCGCTGAATTCGTGGACCAGGAACAACGGCGCTTGCGAACCACCGCTGCGTACCTTGATCACCGACATGTCACGCACCGGCTCATCCGTACGCTGGCGCAGCATCGCGGCAACGGACGCCACACTGGCATGCTGGAACAGCTCAGCCAGGGACACCTGCAACCCCGCTTCTTCCATCAGGTTGACCAGCCGGATCGCCAGCAATGAATGCCCGCCCAACTCGAAGAAGCTGTCATGACGACCGACCTGTTCCAGCTTCAACACCTCGGCCCATAGCTGGGCCAGGGTGTGTTCCAGCCCATCGGCCGGCGCCTCGAACTCACGGCGGTTGAACGTTTCCAGGGCCGGCACCGGCAACGCCTTGCGGTCGACCTTGCCGTTGGCGGTCAACGGCAGCTGATCCAGCGGCACAAAGGCCGACGGCACCATGTATTCCGGCAATTGGCCTTGCAGATAGGCGCGCACGCTGTCGAGGTCAACAGGCTGATCAGCCCAGGTGAAATAGGCCGCCAAGCGCTTGTCGCCCGGCGCATCTTCGCGAGCAAGCACCACCACGTCCTGGATACCGGCGAAGGTCGCCAGGCGCGCTTCGATCTCGCCCAGCTCGATGCGGAAACCGCGGATCTTCACCTGATCGTCATTGCGCCCGATGCAGTCCAGCAGGCCGTCCGCCGTCCAACGGCCAAGGTCGCCTGTGCGGTACATCAAGGCGTGCACATTCAACGGATCCTGCACAAATTTTTCAGCGGTCAGATCAGGTCGATTCAGATACCCCAGCGCCACGCCATCCCCGCCGATGCAGATTTCACCGGTCACGCCCACGGGCACCGGCTGCAGGTGCGCATCCAGCACATGAATCTGCGTGTTGGAAATCGGCCGACCAATCGGCACGCTGTCGGCGTCCTCGGCCAGCGCGCGCACCTCATAGGTGCTGGCGTAGGTGGTGGTTTCGGTCGGCCCATAGCAATGCACCAGGCGCAACGCGGGCGCCTGGGCCAACAAGCTGCGGAAGGCGGCCGGGTCGGCACGCTCGCCGCCGCATAGCAGGATGCGCAAGCCCGCCAGGGCCTGGGGAATCAGCTGCACATACTGGTTGAACAAGGCCGTGGTGACGAACAGCACCGTTGCGTCCGCCAAGGCCACGCCGAAGGCTGCAGGATCCAGCAAGGTGGCGTGGTCGATCACCTGCACCTGGCCGCCGTTGAGCAGCGGGCCCCACACGTCCATGGTGCTGGCGTCGAATGCCGGGTTGGAGGCGAAGGCCACGCGGTCGCTGGCGTTGAAGTCGGCGTAGCCGTTGTTGATCACCAGCCGTGTGATGCCACGATGGGCCACCAACACACCCTTGGGCGTGCCGGTGGAACCGGAGGTGTACATGATGTACGCCACACTGTCCGAGGACTGCGACAGGTCGGGGTTATGGCTGGGTTGTGGGTCGAGGACCAAGGTGTCCAGGTCCAACCGCTGTACACCGTAGTCGACGGCCATATCGCTGCGGGTCAACAACCAGGCGGCGCCGCTGTCCTGCACCATGAAGCCCTGGCGTTCGACGGGTGCGTTGATGTCCAGCGGCACATAGGCGGCGGCGCATTTGAGCACGGCCAGATGGCTGATCAGCAGGTCCAGGCAGCGCGGCAGCAGGATCGCCACGTTATCGCCGGGACGCAACCCAAGGCCCAACAGGTGATGGGCCAGACGATTGGCACGGACATTCAGCTCGCCATAACTCAGTGACTGCCCGCCATGCAGCGCCGCCAATGCGCCAGGACGCGCCTGGGCCTGGGCTTCGAACAGGCGTTGCACGGTGTGTTCACGCGGGAATGGTCGCGTGGTTGCGTTGAACTCCAGCAGTTGCTGGCGTTCGACGTCAGGCAGGATCGGCCAGTGGCTGATGCCCACCGCGCTGCCCTGTTCCAACGCCTGCACCACCTGCTCCACGGCAACCTGCAAGTAGCCGCACAACCGGCGTGCGCCCTGCCCCACGACTTTCAGCGAGAACCCCTCACCCAGGTCATCCACGCTCACTGACAGGCCGTAGTTACTGTGCTCTTCCGCCTTGAGCAGCCGAATGCCCTGCCATGCTTCGCTGGCAGCCTGCGGCGCACTGTGGCGATAGTTGAACAATGTGTCGAACAGCGGCGTCGCCGCCGGCACGCCGCTGCAGCGTTGGGCCAAGGCCAGCGGCGCCTGTTCATGGCTGAGCAATTGGTTGAGACGTGCATGGGTAGCCCGCAGCGCGTCGCGCACCGAGTGTTCACCCAGGTCGACCCGCAGCGGCAAGGTATTGATAAACACGCCCATGGCCCGCTCGGCGCCTTCACCACCTTGCAAGCGGCCGAGCATCACGCTGCCGAACACCACGTTGTCGCGGCCCGAGACCTTGCCCAGCACCTGGGCCCAGGCCAGGTGCATCAGGCTGGCGGCGCTGACGCCGGATTGCCGCGCTTGGGTGCGCAGGCGTTGGCTCAATTCCGCATCCAGTGGGTGTTGAATCTGCTCATTTTCGCCCAGGCGTTCGACCTGGGTCGGCTCATCGATATCACCGAGCATTTCGCGGAAGAACACTTCGTGATCCTCTGCACCGACGCGGGTCTGGGCCACATAGTTGCGGTACGGCACCGCCACGCCCAAGGTGTGTTGAGTGCCCATGAGGAACGCCTGCATCTCCTGTTGCAGGATCTCCAGGGCGATGTGGTCCATCACCAGGTGGTGGAACAGCAACGAGGCACTGTGCGCATTGACCACCAGGCGCATCAATGGCGCTTGCGCCAGATCAAGCCGTTCCGGCACCGCGCCGTGTTCGACACGCAGAGACGCCTGGCGCCACACCACCTGCACCGGTTCTTCCAGGCCGTCCCAATGGAACGACGAACGCAGGATGTCGTGGCGCTGGATCACCGCCTGCAAGGCCAGGGCGAACGCCTCCAGGCGCTGTTGGCTGTCGAACGCAAATTGCGCGCGCAGCACATAGTCGTCAGCGCCTTGCACCGCACGATGCTGATACAGCATGCCGGCCTGCAACGGCGCCAGCGGGTAGATATCCTGCACATTCGCCGCGCCGCCCGGAATGCAGGCGACGATACGCTCGATGGCCGGCTGATCCAGTTGAACCAACGGCAACATATCCGGGGTGATCAAGGTGCAATCAAGCGCGATGCGATTGGCCGGCACCGCCACTTCCCGACCGCCACCCAAGGCCGCCGCCAAGGCCGACAAGGTCGGCTGACCGAACAACACCTTCACGTCCGCCGACAACCCGAGGCGGCGCATACGCCCCATCAGGCTCACCGCGAGCAACGAGTGTCCGCCCAATTCGAAGAAGTTGTCGTGACGGCCCACGCGCTCCACGTTGAGCAACTCGGCCCACAGGCTGGCCAGGGCGATTTCGGTGTCGCCCTGAGGCGCCTCGTATTCGCGTACCACCACCGACTCCAGACCCGGCGCAGGCAAGGCCTTGCGGTCGAGCTTGCCGTTGGGGCTCAGGGGCAAGCTGTCGAGGTGCACAAAGATCGCCGGCACCATGAACTCCGGCAGGTGCTGCAACAGGTGCGCGCGCAACCCGTCGATCTCGCTAAAAACCCCGGTGTAGTAGGCGATCAAACGATTGTCGCGGGCGATCACGGCGGCTTCGTTGACCGGCGGATACTCAGTAAGGCGTGACTGGATTTCCCCCAGTTCAATGCGCAGGCCACGGATTTTCACCTGGTCATCATTGCGCCCCAGGTACTCGATCGTGCCGTCCGCCAGGTAGCGGCCCACGTCGCCGGTGCGGTACAGGCGACCGTCGGTGAACGGGTCCTTGAGGAAACGCTCGGCGGTCAATTCCGGCCGGTTCAGGTAACCCCGCGCCACTTGCACGCCGCCGATGAACAACTCACCGACCACCCCCAACGGCACCGGCTGCATCTGTGCATCCAGCACATACATGCGGGTGTTGGCGATCGGTTTGCCAATCGGCGTGTTGTCCGGCGTCACCGGGCCGGCGCAGTTCCACGCGGTCACGTCGACGGCGGCTTCGGTCGGGCCATACAGGTTGTGCAATTCGCTGCCCGGCAACTGCTGCTTGAAGCGCCGCACCAGGCTGCCCGGCAAGGCTTCGCCGCTGCACATCACCCGCACCAACCCTTTGGCTTGGCTGACATCGCCATGGGCCAGGAACACATCCAGCATCGACGGCACAAAGTGCAACGTGGTGATCTGCTCGGCGGCGATCACTTCGCACAGGTACGCCGGATCTTTGTGGCCGCCAGGACGCGCCATCACCAGGAACGCGCCGGTGAACAGCGGCCAGAAGAACTCCCACACCGACACGTCGAAACTGAACGGGGTTTTCTGCAACACCCGGTCATGGGCTTGCAGGCCATAGGCGTCCTGCATCCACAGCAGGCGGTTGACCACGCCGGGATGGTCGTTGATCACGCCCTTGGGTTGGCCGGTGGAGCCGGAGGTGTAGATCACATAAGCGCTGACGCCTTCTACACCGGGGTTGTCTTGACGTTGGTGCTGCCAGGTCGACCGGTCCAGATCGACCACCGGCACATCCCCCAGCAACCCGCGTGTCGCGCCCTGGGCCAACACCGCGACCGGCGCGCTGTCCTCCAGCATGTAGGCAATACGCTCCAGCGGATACGCCGGATCCAGCGGCACATAGGCCGCGCCGGCCTTGAGAATCGCGTACAACCCGATGACCATCTCCAGGCCACGTTCCACAAAGATCGCAACCCGTGAATCCGGCTGAACGCCGATTTCCAGCAGGTGATGCGCCAACTGATTGGCCCGTGCATTCAGCTCGGCATAGGTCAATACAAGGTCATCCGCCTTGACGGCGATGGCATCCGGTGTCCGCGCCACCTGCGCTTCGAACATAGCGTGCACAGTCTGGTCGAGGTCGTAGGTCACCTCGGTAGCATTGAAGTCGAACAGCAAATGCTGACGTTCGCGCTCATCCACCAGCGGCACCTGTTCCAGCACCGCCTGGTCGTTATCGACCATGGCCTGCAACACACGGGTGAAATAGCCGACATAACGCTGCACCGTCGACTCATCGAACAGCGCCACCGCATACTCCAGCGCGCCGATGATCGTGCCCTGCACTTCGCTCAAGTCCAAGGACAGGTCGAACTTGGCAAAATGGCTGTTCTCGACGATGCCTTCCAGGGCCAGGTCGCCCAAAGCCAGGGTCGGCGCGCTGCTGTCCTGCCAGGTCAACAGCGTCTGGAACAGCGGGCTGTGGGCCAAGCTGCGCGGCGGCCGGGTGATTTCTACCACCTGCTCGAACGGCAGATCCTGATGGGCCTGGGCTTCCAACGCCAGCGCCTTGACCCGCGCCAGCAGCGCCTCGGTGCTCAGCTCGCCGGAGGTGTCGATGCGCACGGCCAGGGTGTTGACGAACAGCCCGATCAGCCCTTCCACCTCGCTGCGCGTGCGATTGGCGACGGGCGAGCCGATCACCACATCCTGTTGCCCGGACAGCCGCGCGAGCAGTGAGGCCCAGGCGCTCATCAAGGTCATGTACAAAGTGGTGCCGTGGCGTTGGCTCAAGGCCTTGAGCCCGGCGGTGAGGCGTTCGTCCAGGCGCACCTCGACACTGCTGCCGGCGTAGTCCTGTTGCGCCGGGCGCGGGCGGTCAGTGGGCAAGGTCAGCAAGGCCGGCGCACCGGCCAGCGCCTGCTGCCAATAGGTGCTCTGGCGATGCAGCACTTCGCCGCTCAGCCACAGGCGCTGCCACACGGCAAAGTCGCCGTACTGGATCGGCAGCGGCGGCAATGGGTCGGGCTGGCCGTGGCTGAACGCCTGGTACAGCGCCATCAGTTCGCGGGTGAGCACGCCCATGGACCAGCCATCGGAAACGATATGGTGCAGAGTCAGCAACAGCACATGGTGGTCGTCGGCCATGACCATCAGGCGCCCGCGCAGCAGCGGGCCACGTTCCAGGTCGAACGGCGCCGAGGCCTCGCCGTGGATCAACGCATCCAGCGCCTGCTGGGGTTGCGGGTGGCGACGCAGGTCCTGCACTTGCAGGGGCAGCACGTCTTCGGCGGGTACGATCAACACTTGGGCGTCATCGCCGTGCTGGGCGAAGCGGCTGCGCAGAGTTTCGTGGCGCGCGACGATGCGTGCCAGCGCCCGTTGCAGCGCCTCGACATGCAACTGCCCACGCAAACGCAGGCCGATGGGGATGTTGTAGGCGGTGTTGGCGCCTTCCATCAGCGCCAGGAACCACAGGCGCTGCTGGGCAAAGGACAGCGGCACCTGCTCGTCACGATTGGCCGGCAGGATATCCGGCAAGGTGCTGCGGCCAGACCGGGCCAGCACCTCGGCAACGGCCGCCAGTTCGGCGTTGGCAAACAAATCGCCGAGCAGCAACTCGACACCGAGGCGCTGGCGGACCTGCGAGACCATGCGCATCGCCAGCAACGAGTGCCCACCCAGTTCGAAGAAGTGATCACGGCGCCCGACGCGCTCCACATGCAGCACATCGGCCCAGATCTGCGCCAGTACGCTTTCAATTTCGCCTTCGGGTGCCGCGTACTCGCGGGTAAACACGGCGGCCATGTCCGGCGCCGGCAAGGCCTTGCGGTCAAGCTTGCCGTTGGCGGTCAGGGGCAGCGCGTCCAGCTTCACGTAGGCGACGGGCACCATGTAGTCCGGCAGGTGCGCTACCAGCTGGGCGCGGATATCGCCCACGGCCAATGGGTCGAGTTGGCGGTTTTCGGTGAAGTACGCCACCAGCCGTTCTTCACGCACCAGCACCACCGCTTCCTGGATGCCTGCCACTTGGTTGAGCTGGGTTTCGATTTCGCCCAGTTCGATGCGCATGCCGCGAATTTTTACCTGGTCGTCGTTACGCCCCAGGTACTCGATGTTGCCATCCGGCAGCCAGCGCGCCAGGTCGCCGGTGCGGTACATGCGCCCAGTGTTGAAGGGATCTTGCAGGAAGCGTTCGGCGGTCAGTTCCGGGCGGTTCAGGTAACCCCGCGCCACGCCTTTGCCGCCCACGTACAACTCACCGGCCACGCCCAATGGGACGGGACGCTGGTGCTCATCGAGCAGGTAAACCGTGGCATTGGCGATGGGCTTGCCGATATGCAGCGGTTGGCCGGCCTCGACCTTGCCCGAAGTGGCAACCACGGTGGCCTCGGTCGGCCCGTAGTTGTTGATCAAGTCAAAGCGCTGCGCCCGGTTGTACTGGCGCAGGCGATCGCCACCGATCAGCAAGGTGCGCAGCGTCGGGTGCTCGATCTGCTGGCTGAAGGCGTACTCAGCCACCGGTGTGGGCAGGAAGCACACGTCCAACGGCTGCGCGCACCACCAGGCCAACAACGCGTCGATATCTTCGGCGCCATCATGGGCCGGTGGCAGGTGCAGCGTCGCGCCCACGCACAGCGCCGGCCAGACTTCCCAGGCCATCGCATCAAAGCCGAACCCGGCGACGCTGGCGGTGTGGCGTCCGGCGCACAGGTCGAAGGCGTTGCAGTGCCAGTCCACCAGGTTGGCCACGGTGTGATGCTCCACCATCACGCCTTTGGGCAGGCCGGTGGAGCCGGAGGTGTAGATCACATAGGCGAGGTTGGACGGGGTGACTGCCACCGTGGGGTTGCTCGCCGAATGGTGCTGCCAGGTGTAGCGGTCGAGGTTGATTACCGGCACTTCCAGGGCCGGCAAGCGTGCGAGCAAGGCCTGCTGGGTCAACACCGCCACCGGGGCGCTGTCGGTCAACAGGTAGGTGAGGCGCTCGGCCGGGTGCGATGGGTCCACCGGCACATAACAGGCGCCGGCCTTGAGGATCGCCAGCAGACCGGCCAGGGTGTCCAGGCCACGGCGCGCAACGATGGCGACGCGGTCGTCCGGCTTGACCCCCAGCGCCAGCAGATGATGGGCCAGCAGGTTGGCTTGCTGGTTGAGTTCGGCATAGGTCAGCTGACGGCCCGAATGCACGGCGGCAATCGCGTCCGGCGTGAGGGCGGCCTGGGCTTCGACGCGAGCGTGCAGCGTGGTGCCCTGGGGAAAATCCGCTTGCGTGGCGTTGAAGTGTTCCAGCAGCAAACGCTGTTCATCGGCATGCAGCACCGACACTTGGTTGAGCGCGGTGTGCGGCGCCTGTTCCAACGCGGTCACCAGGTTGTCCAGGGCGGTTTGCAGGTAAGCGCAGACACGCTGTGGATCGACCTGGGTGGTCGCCAGCAGACGCAGGATAAACCCATCGCCCAGGTCATCCACGCTCAGGGTCAGCGGGTAGTTGGTGCGTTCATCCGAACGCAGCGTCTCGATGCCCTGCCACGCGGCCACGGCTTCGCTGCTGGTGCCGGTGCCGCTGTGGCGATAATTGAGCAACGCGCTGAACAACGGCGTCGGCGCCACCACCCCACTGCACCGTTGCGCCAGAGCCAGGGGCGCGTGTTCGTGGCGCAGCAGCGCGGTGAGGCGCGTGTGGGTGGCCTTGACTGCGCTGCGCAGGTCGCCGCCGCCCACGTCCACACGGAATGGCAAGGTATTGATGAAAATCCCCAAGGCGCGGTCCGTGGCATGTCCACCTTGCATACGGCCCATCAGTACGGTGCCAAACACCACTTGGGATTTGCCGGCCAGCACGCTCAGTACCTGGGCCCAGCCTAGGTGGAACAGGCTGGCAACGCTGACGCCCAGCGATCGAGCCTGGGCGCGCAGGCGCTGGTTGAGCGCGTCCGACAGCGGCCAATCCAGTTCATTGATGTCACGGCCATCGCCCTGCACATCCTGCAAGCCGAAGGGCAAGGTCGGCTCGACCACATCGCCAAGCATCTGCTGGAAAAACGCCTCATGCTGTTGCTCGCTGACACCCAGCCGCGCCTGCGCCACGTAGTTGCGAAACGGCACGGCGTGGCCCAGTTGCCCGGCGTGGCCTTGCAGGAACGCCTGCATTTCATGGCGCACCACTTCCAGGGCACTGTGATCCAAGGCCATGTGATGGAACAGCAGCATGGCGACGATGCGCCCCTGCGCCGGATCCTTCGCCCAGGCCAGGCGCAGCAGCGGCGCCTGGGTCACGTCCAGCCGATAATGGCGAGCATCGAAGCGCGCGTGCAGTTGGGCAGCAATATCACCGTCGGCCGGGTCGAGTTCCAGCGCCTGCACCGGCAGCTGCGCGCTGCGCCAGACCACTTGCGACGGCTGTTGCAATCCGTCCCAGACCACGCCGGTGCGCAGGATGTCGTGACGGTCGATCACCCCCTGAAGGGCCAGGGCAAACGCCTCGAAACGCTCGACGCTGTCGAAAGCAAACTGCGACTGCATTACATAGGGGTCGCCCTGCTCGGTGCTGACGTGGTGAAACAGGATGCCTTCCTGCAGCGGCGCCAGCGGGTAGATGTCCTGGATATTCGCCACGCCGCCGTCGACCGTGGCGACGATACGGTCGATCTCCTCCTGGCTCAGGTCGGACAGGGTCAACATGGCCGGCGTGATCCGTTCGGCATTGGCCGGGATGCCATTGGCCGGCACCTCGTTGGCGGCCGAATACTCGCCGGCCTTGATCAGTGCGATCAGCGCCAGCTTGTGTTCACGCAAGGCGGCGAGGATCACCGGGTCGCTCAGCGCTTGCTTGTTGCCTTGCACCGACAACTGCTCGCCCTTGAGCGCGAGTTGCACGTCCTTGGTTTTCAGCGTCGCCAGCAGTTCGAGAATGCTCACAGGACGATCTCCATTTGTTCAGTCATCGCGGCGTAGCCAGCCAGGGTCGGCTGTTCGAACAACGCACGCACATCGGCTTCCATGCCTTCCTGGCGCAAGCGCCCGATCAAGCTCACGGCGAGCAGCGAGTGCCCGCCCAGTTCAAAGAAATTGTCCTGGCGCCCTACCCGCTCCACGTTGAGCAATTCGGCCCAGAGTTGCGCCAGGAGGATTTCGGTGTCGCCCACCGGGGCCTCGTACTCGCGCACGGTCAAGGCTTCGCTGCCCGGCGCCGGCAAGGCCTTGCGGTCGAGCTTGCCATTGGGGCTCAGCGGCAACGCGTCGAGGTGCACGAACAGCGCGGGCACCATGAAATCCGGCAGGTGGTGCAGCAGGTGTTCGCGCAGGTCCGTTGCCCGAACGCCGGTGTAGTAGGCGACGAGCCGGTCTTCGCGAGCCAGCACGGCGGCCTCGTTGACCTGCGGATGTTCCAGCAGGCGTGCCTGGATCTCACCGAGTTCGATACGCAGGCCACGGATCTTCACCTGGTCGTCGTTGCGGCCCAGGTACTCGATTGTGCCGTCAGGCTGGTAACGCCCAAGGTCGCCGGTGCGGTACAGGCGGCCGTCGGTGAACGGGTCCTTGAGGAAACGTTCGGCGGTCAACTCCGGCCGATTGAGGTAGCCCCGCGCCACCTGCACGCCGCCGATGAACAACTCGCCCACCACGCCCAAGGGCACTGGCTGCATCTGTGCATCAAGCACGTACATCCGGGTGTTGGCGATGGGTTTGCCAATCGGCGTGTTGTCCGGCACATCCGGGCGCGCGCAGTTCCAGGCGGTCACGTCCACCGCCGCTTCGGTCGGGCCGTACAGGTTGTACAGGCCGATGCCCGGCAGTTGCTGCTTGAAGCGCCGCACCAGGCTGCCCGGCAACGCTTCGCCGCTGCACATCACCCGTTGCAGACCGGCCGCCTGGCCGACATCGCCATGGGCCAGGAACACATCGAGCATCGAAGGCACAAAGTGCAACGTGGTGATCTGTTCGTTCGCGATCACCTCGCACAGATAGGCCGGGTCTTTATGCCCACCCGGACGCGCCATCACCAGGCACGCTCCAGTGAACAGCGGCCAGAAGAACTCCCACACCGACACGTCGAAGCTGAACGGGGTTTTCTGCAACACCCGGTCGTGGGCCTTGAGGCCGTAGGCGTCCTGCATCCACAACAGGCGGTTGACCACGCCAGGATGGTCGTTGATCACGCCCTTGGGCTGGCCGGTGGAACCGGAGGTGTAGATCACGTAGGCGCTGAGGGCCTGCACCTGTGGGTTGTCAATGGATTGGTGTTGCCAGGTCGGACGATCCAGATCGATCACCGGCGCGTTGCCCAGCAAACCACGCGTGGCGCCTTGGGCCAGCACCGCGACAGGCGCGCTGTCTTCCAGCATGTAGGCGATACGTTCCAGCGGATACGCCGGGTCCAGCGGCACATAGGCGGCACCCGCCTTGAGGATCGCGTACAGGCCGACCACCATGTCCAGGCCGCGCTCCACACAAATCGCCACCCGCGAATCGGCTTGCACGCCCATATCTATGAGGTGATGCGCCAGTTGGTTGGCCTGCGCGTTCAGTTCGGCGTAGGTCAATGCCAGCTCACCTGCCGTGACGGCGATGGCGTCCGGTGTGCGCAAAACCTGCGTTTCAAACAGGCCGTGCAAGGTCTGGTCGAGGTCATAGGCGACCTCAGTGGCGTTGAAACCCGACAGCAGTTGCTGACGTTCCTGAGCCTCCAGCACCGGCAGGCGATTGACTGCCAACTGCGGCGCCTGCTCCAGTGCGTCAACCAGCCCTTGCAAGGTCACTTGCAGATAACCGCAGAGGCGTTGCGCGCCAATCGACTTCGCGGTCATGGCAGCGAGACGGAAGCCGTCGCCCTGGTCGTCCACGTTCAGCGTCAACGGGTAGTTGGTGCGCTCCTCGCTGGCCAGGGTCTGGATGCCTTCCCAGGCCTGGGACACTGGCGCCTGCTGGCTGTCGCTGTGGCGGTAGTTGAGCATCGCGCTGAACAACGGCTGCGGCGCGGCGACGCCACTGCAACGCTGGGCCAGCGCCAGGGATGCGTGTTCATGCCCGAGCAGTGCAGTCAACCGCGCATGGGTCTGCTTGACCGCCACGCGCACGCCGCTGCCATCGATGTCCACGCGCAGCGGCAAGGTGTTGATAAACATGCCCAGCGCCCGGTCGCTACCTTTGCCGCCTTGCATGCGCCCCAGCAACACGGTACCGAACACTACGTTTTCCTGGCCGGAGGTGCTGGCGAGCACCCGCGCCCACGCCAGGTGGAACAGGCTGGCGGCGCTCACGCCGAGCAAGCGCGCCTGGGTCCGTAGGCGCTGGTTGAGCGTTGGTGCCAGGTTCAGCTGAACCTCTTCGATAGCATTGCCGTCGCCGCGCACGTCCTGCAGGCCGAATGGCAAGGTCGGTTCGTTGATATCGCCGAGCACTCCACGGAAGAACTGCTCATGTTCCCCCTCGCTGACACCCAACCGCGCCTGGGCCACGTAGTTGCGGTACGGCGTGGCATCGCCGGCAGGTTGTGGTTGCCCGAGCAGGCTGGCCTGCATCTCATGGCGCACACCGTCGAGGGCGGTGTGGTCGAGGGCAATGTGGTGGAACAACAGGATCGCGACCACGCGCTGATTGGCCGGGTCCGGCGCGTACACCAGGCGTATCAGCGGCGCCTGATTCATCGGCACACGGTACTGGCGCGGGTCGAAGCGCTGGTGCAGTTGGTCGATCACGTCTGCCTGCACCTGCAAGCGGGCCTCGCGCCACACCACTTGCAGCGGCTGGGCCAGGCCTTCCCAGACCACGGCGGTGCGCAGGATGTCGTGACGGTCGATCACCTGTTGCAGCGCCTGGGCGAAGGCATTCAAGCGGTCGAGACTGTCGAACGCCAGGTGCGGTTGCAGCAGGTAAGGGTCGCCCTGACCCGCGCTGATGTGGTGGTAGAGAATGCCCTCCTGCAACGGCGCCAGCGGATAGATATCCTGCACATTGGCGGCGCCACCGGGCACCTGGGCGACGACGTGGTCGATGGTCGATTGGTCGAGTTGCACCAAGGACAACAGGTCCGGGGTGATGCGCTGGCAGCCCGCCGGAATACGGTTTTCCGGCACCGACACATCGCGCCCACTGCCCACGGCAGCCGCCAGTGCGGCCAGGGTCGGCTGGCTGAACAGCACGCGCACATCGGCACTCAGGCCGACCTGGCGCATGCGTTCGATCAGGCTGACGGCCAGCAACGAATGGCCGCCCAGCTCGAAGAAATGGTCATGGCGCCCGACCTGCTCCACTTGCAGCACCTCGGCCCAAATGCGCGCCAGGGTGCTCTCAACCTCGCCTTGGGGTGCTTCATAATCGCGCGTCAGCAACGCCGCCTGATCCGGTTCCGGCAACGCCTTGCGGTCGAGCTTGCCGTTGGCGGTCAGGGGCAAGGTCTGCAGCTTCACATAGGCGACCGGCACCAGGGCATCCGGCAACTGGGCTTGCAGTTGCGCGCGCAGGGTGTCGATATCCACCGGTTGTTGCTCGGTGAACCAGGCAATCAAGCGCCCTTCGCGCACCAGCACCACCGCCTCACCGACGCCGTCCAGTGCGGCCAGGCGGCTTTCGATTTCACCCAGTTCAACCCGCACGCCACGCACTTTCACCTGGTCATCGTTACGCCCCAGGTACTCGATATTGCCATCCGGCAACCAGCGCGCCAGGTCGCCGGTGCGGTACATGCGGCCCTCGTTGAACGGGTCTTGCAGGAAGCGTTCGGCGCTCAGGTCCGGACGGTTCAGGTAACCACGCGCCACGCCGCTGCCGCCGACGTACAACTCGCCCGCCACACCCACCGGCACCGGACGCAAGTGCGCATCCAGCAGGTAGACGCTGGCATTGGCGATGGGCCGGCCGATATGCAGCACCTGCCCGGCGCGCACGCGGCCGGAGGTGGCAACTACCGTGGCTTCGGTGGGGCCGTAGTTGTTGATCACTGCAAAGCGGCGTTCCTGGGTGAACTGGCGCAGGCGATCACCGCCAATCAGTAGAATGCGCAACGTGGAGTGTTGCAGGTTCTGGCTGAAGGCGTATTCGGCCACAGGCGTTGGCAGGAAGCTGACGTCCAGCGGTTGCGCCAGCCACCAGGCGAGCAGCTCATCGATGTTTTCATTGCCTATATCGGCCGGTGGCAGATGCAGGGTGGCACCCACGCACAGCGCCGGCCAGACCTCCCAGGCCATCGCATCAAAACCAAAACCGGCGACGCTGCTGGTGTGGCCCGTCGCAGCCAGGCCAAAGGCCTCGCAGTGCCAGTGCACCAGGTTTTCCACGGTGCGGTGTTCCACCATCACACCTTTGGGCTGGCCGGTGGAGCCGGAGGTGTAGATGACGTAAGCCAGGTGCGCCGGGGTCAACGCGCTGAGTTGCGGGTTGCTGACGGCCTGCTGCTGCAAGCGCGGATCGTGCAGGTCGAGGGTGGCAACCGCGCCCAACAGGTCGCGGGTACTGGCTTCGGCCAACACCGCCACGGGGGCGCTGTCTTGCAGCAAGTAAGCGATGCGCTCGGCGGGATACGCCGGGTCGATAGGCACGTAGCCGGCACCGGCCTTGAGGATGCCCAGCAAGCCCACCAGCATCTGCGGACCGCGACGGCAGCACAGGGCGACGCGATCGTCGGGCTGCACGCCCTGTTGCAACAGATGATGGGCCAACTGGTTGGCGCGAATATTGAGCTGCTGGTAGGTCAGCGATTCGCCGTCTTGCACCACGGCGATGGCGTGAGGTTGGCGCTCGGCCTGGACCTCGAATGCCCCATGCACCGTGTGGCCCTTGGGGAAATCGCTGGCGGTGGCATTGAACTCGCGCAGCAGGGTTTCACGCTCCGCTGTCGGTAGGATCGGTAGCTGGGTCAGCACAGTCTTCGGTGCGTTTTCCAGCGTCTCGACCAACTGTTCGACAGCGTTATGCATATAGCCACACATGCGCTGGGCACCGATCTGCGGCAGTGCCAAGACGGTCAGGCCGAAGCCTTCGCCCAGGTCATCCACGCTCAAGGTCAGCGGGTAGTTGCTGCGTTCCTCACCACCGAGCAGTTGCACTCCTTCCCAGATGCCATGGCCGTCGCGGGCCATTTCGCCAGGCGTGCTGTGGCGGTAGTTGAGCAAGGCACTGAACAGCGGCGAGGCATTCGCCACGCCGCTGCAACGCTGGGCCAGCGCCAGGGACGCATGTTCGTGGCCAAGCAAGGCGCTCAAGCGCCCATGGGTCGCCTTGACCGCAACCGCAGCCGGCGCGGCTACATTGACCCGCAGCGGCAAGGTGTTGATGAACATGCCCAGCGCACGGTCCGCGCCGTCACCGGCTTGCATGCGGCCCATCAATACGGTGCCGAACACCACGTCGTCACGCCCGGACACCAGGCCCAGTACCTGCGCCCAGGCCAGGTGCATCAGGCTTGCCGCGCTGACGCCCAACTGCCGCGCCTGTTCGCGCACGCGCTGGGCCAGCACGGCACCCACCGGCCATTCGGCTTCTTCGATCTCACGCCCATCGCCCTGCACGTCTTGCACGCCGAACGGCAAGGTCGGCTCATCCACGTCAGCGAGCATGTCGCGAAAGAAGGCTTCGTGTTCCTCCACGCTGACACCCAGGCGCGCCTGGGCCACGTAGTTGCGGAACGGTGCCGCCTCGGGCAAGTCCTGCGCCGGGTTGAACAGGAACGTGCGCATCTCCTGGCCCACCACTTCCATGGCGGTGTGGTCCAGCGCCAGGTGGTGGAACAACAGGATCGCTGCGACGCGGTTATGCTGCGGATCCTGGGCGTAAACCATGCGCAGCAGCGGCGCCTGGGTGATGTCCAGGCGGTAATGGCGGGCATCGAAGCGCGCGTGCAGTTGTTCGATGACGTCGCCGTCCGCCGGGTCCAGCGCGATTTCCTGCACCACCAGTTGCGCCTCGCGCCACACCACCTGCACCGGGCTGTCCAGCCCTTCCCAGACCACGCCGGTACGCAGGATGTCATGGCGGGCCACCACCTTTTGCAATGCGCCCATGAACGCGTGCAGGCGCTCGATACTGTCGAATGCCATGCGCGATTGAAGCAGGTACGGATCACCCTGCTCGGCACTGATGTGGTGGTAAAGAATGCCTTCCTGCAGCGGCGCCAGCGGGTAGATATCCTGCACGTTCGCCGCACCGCCCGGCACGTTCGCGACGATACGCGCAATAGCCGTCGGGTCGAGCTGTACCAGGGTCAGCATGGACGGCGTGATCTGGGTGCAACCCACTGGAATGCCATTGGCTGGCACCACGACTTCCCGACCACTGCCCACGGCGGCGGCCAGCGCCGCCAGGCTTGGCTGGCTGAACAACACACGCACATCGCAGCTGAGGCCGACCTGGCGCATGCGCTCGATCAGGCTGACCGCCAGTAATGAATGCCCGCCCAACTCAAAGAAGTGATCGTGACGGCCCACGCGGTCGAGCTTGAGCACGTCCTGCCAGATCTGCGCCAGCTGGGTTTCCACTTCGCCTTCCGGCGCTTCGAAGCCACGGCTGAGCAGCGCACTCTGGTCCGGCACCGGCAGGCCCTTGCGGTCGAGCTTGCCGTTGGCGGTCAGCGGTAGCAGCTCCAGCCACACATAAGCCGACGGCACCATGTAATCCGGCAGGTGGCCTTGCAGGTGGGCGCGCAGTGTTTCGATGTTCAATGGTTCACTGGCGGTGTAGTAGGCCACCAGGCGCTTGTCGCCGGGCTCGTCTTCACGGGCCAAGACCACAGCGTCTTTTACGCCGGGGAAGCTGGCCAGGCAGGTTTCGATCTCGCCGGGTTCAATCCGGAAACCACGGATCTTCAACTGCAGGTCATTGCGCCCCTGGTACAGCAAGGTGCCGTCGACCTGCCAGCAGGCCAGGTCACCGGTGCGGTACAGCAGGCCTTCACCAAACGGGTTCGGGATGAATTTTTCGGCGGTCAGTTGCGGCTGGTTCAGATACCCCTTGGCCACGCCCGCGCCGCCGATGTACAGCTCGCCCACCACGCCCAACGGCACGGGTTGCTGGCGCCGGTCGAGCACGTAAGCCTGGGCATTCGCTATCGGGCGGCCGATGGGAATGCCGCCCTCGCCCACCGAGGTGATCTCGAAGGTGGTGGAAAAGGTGGTGGCTTCGGTGGGGCCATAGCCGTTGAGCAGGTGTTGAGGTTTACCGTGTTCAAGTACGCGGCCAATCACCTGCGGGTCCAGCACATCGCCGCCAACAATCAGGTAGCGCAGTTGGCGGAACACCGGCATCAGCGCGTCGGCGTACTGGTGGAACAGCCCGGCGGTCATCCACAACACGCTGACGGATTGCTCCTGCAATAACGACGCAAACGCCGCCTGGGACAACAGCACGCCATGCTCGACCACCACCACGCAGCCGCCATTGAGCAACGGCGCCCATACGTCGAGGGTGCTGGCATCGAACGCCGGGTTAGAGGCAAACGCCACGCGGTCGCGCGCGTTGAATTCGGCGTAACCGTTGTTGAGCACCAGCCGCGATATGGCACGGTGCGGCACTTGCACGCCTTTGGGCGCCCCGGTGGAGCCGGATGTGTAGAGGATGTAGGCGACGCTTTCGGCGGACTGCGGCAGTTCAGGGTTACGCGGCGACTGGGCGTCCAGGTTCAGGTCGGCCAGGTTGTTGAGCACCCGGTGCGCACCACTGTCCTGCACGATAAACGCTTGGCGCTCAACCGGCGCGTTGACGTCCAGCGGTACATACACCGCGCCGCACTTGAGGATCGCCAGCTGGCAGATCAGCAGATCGAGAGAACGCGGCAGGGCAATCGCCACGCTTTCGCCCGGTTGCACGCCCTGGCTGAGCAAGTGGTGGGCCAGGCGGTTGGCATGCCGGTTGAGGTCGCGGTAACTCAAGGACAGCTGGCCATGCACGGCCGCCACGGCTTCCGGACGGGCCAGCGCCTGGGCTTCGAACAGCTGATGCACGGTGAGCTGGGACGGGTATTCACGGGCGGTGGCGTTGAAGTCCACCAGCAATTGGTGACGCTCGGCGGCCGGCAGGATCGAGACTGCCTGCAACGGCGTGGTCGGCGTCTGCTGCAACGCGGTCACCAGATGGCGCAACGCGGTGAGCATGTACTCACCCACGCGTTGTACATCGAGGGTCGCGACGCCCTGTACGGTGAGCGCGAAGCCCGTGCCCAGGTCATCGACGTTGAGCACCAGCGGGTAGTTGCTGCGTTCTTCGGAGCTGAGAATCTGGATGCCGGAGGCGGCGAACGGGCTGTCTCCCGGCGCTTCCCCCGGTGCGCTGTGGCGATAGTTGAGCAAGGTACTGAACAGCGGCAGCGAGCCCGGCACGCCGCTGCAACGCTGGGCCAGGGACAACGAGGCGTGCTCATGCCCGAGCAATTGCGCCAGGTGTGCATGGGTGGCGCGCACGCCGGCTTGCACGCCGACCGTGCCGAGGCTGACCCGCAGCGGCAAGGTGTTGATGAACATGCCCAGCGCACGGTCGGCGCCCTCGCCGCCCTGCATGCGGCCCAGCAACACGGTGCCGAACACCACGTCCTGTTGGCCAGACACCTGCCCCAGCACCTGGGCCCAGGCCAAATGCACCAGGCTTGCAGTGCTGACACCCAATTGCCGCGCCTGTTCGCGCAAGCCCAGGCTGAGTGCCGGTTCCAGCGGCAGGTGAGCTTCAAGGATGCCACTGCCGTCGCCATTCACGTCCTGCAGGCCGAAGGCCAAGGTCGGCTCATCGATATCGCCGAGCATTTCGCTGAAGAAGGCTTCGTGCTGGGCCTGGCTGACGCCGAGTCGCGCCTGGGCTACATAGTTGCGGTACTGCACGGCGTCCGGCAGTTGTGCGCTGTTGCCAGACAGGCTGGCGCTCATTTCGTCCACCAACACCTGCAACGCGGTGTGGTCCAGCAGGATATGGTGCAACAGCAAGATGCCGACAAAACGGCCTTGATCTTCTGAGTAGGCGAAGCGCATCAGTGACGCGCGGGTCAGGTCGAGGCGGAAGTGACGCGGGTCGAAGCGTTGCTGCAATTGGGCAAGCGACTCGTCGCAACGCTCAACGGCCAAGTTCGCCTGGCGCAATACCACCTGCACCGGCTCGTTGAGGCCCTCCCAGAGAATCGCGGTGCGCAGGATATCGTTGCGTTCGATCACGCTGTGCAGTGCCTGGATGAACGCGTCCACCGCCGCCTGATCGTTGAAACTGAACTGCACCTGCAACACGTAGGGATCGCCCTCGGTGGTCGCCAGGTGATGGTAGAGAATGCCGGCCTGCAACGGCGCCAGGCCGTAGATGTCCTGCACGTTGCTGAGGCCACCGGGTACGCTCTGGATGATGTGATCGAGCGCCGCCTGATCCAGTTCCACCAACGGCACCATGTCCGGGGTGATGTGCTGGCTGGCCTGGGTGATCAGGTTGGCCGGGACCTGCACCTCCTGTTGCCCACCCACGGCTGCGGCCAGTGCCGCCAGGGTCGGTTGGCCGAACAGCACGCGCACATCGGCGCTGAGGTCGACCTGGCGCATGCGTTCGATCAGCTTGACCGCCAACAGCGAATGGCCGCCCAGTTCGAAGAAGTTGTCGTCACGGCCGACCTGATCGAGCTTGAGCAGGTCTTGCCAGATCGTGGCGATGGCGGTTTCCACCGCGCCTTGTGGCGCTGTATAGCCGCGACGGGCCAGGGCGTCGGCATCCGGCGCGGGGAGTGCCTTGCGGTCGAGCTTGCCGTTGGTGGTCAGCGGGAATTTATCCAGCTGCACAAAGGCGCTGGGCACCATATGCTCGGCCAGACTCTGCAGCAGATGGTCGCGCAGGTCGGCTGCCTGTAGTTCGCCTTCGGCAATCACGTAGGCCACCAGGCGCTTGTCGCCCGGTTCGTCCTCACGGGCGATCACTACGGCATCACGTACGCCAGGAGCCGTGGCCAGGCGCGCTTCGATCTCGCCCAGTTCGATGCGGAAACCGCGGATCTTCACCTGGTCATCGTTGCGCCCCAGGTATTCGACGCTGCCGTCGGCCAGCAGGCGGCCGAGGTCGCCGGTCTTGTACAGCCGCTGGCCGGTGGCCGGGTCGGCCAGGAAGCGCTCGGCGGTCAGCGCCTCACGGTTGAGGTAACCGCGCGCCACCCCGGCGCCGCCGACGTACAACTCACCGACCACCCCCAACGGCAGCGGCTCGCGACGCGCATCCAGCACGTACAACTGCAAGTCGGGAATGCGCACGCCAATCGGGCTGACGCCAACTAATTGCGCATCCGCCGCTTCAAGGGCGCGATAGGTCACATGCACGGTGGTTTCGGTGATGCCATACATGTTCACCAGTTGCGTCCCGGCGTTGATCGTCCGGGCGTACCACGGCTTGAGCATGCCCGGCTCCAGCGCTTCGCCGCCAAAGATCACCTGGCGCAAGGAGTGGGATTGCGGGTTCTGGCTCTGTGCCGCGATCAGTTGGCGGAAGGCGCTCGGCGTCTGGTTGAGGATGCTCACACCCGCTTCGCACAGCAGCGAATAGCATTCATCCGGCGAACGGCTGACCAGTTGCGGCACGATCAGCAACTGGCCGCCGTGCATCAGCGCGCCCCAGATTTCCCACACCGAGAAATCGAAGGCGAACGAGTGGAACAACGCCCATACATCGTTGGCGTTGAAGCCGAACCAATGCTCGGTGGCCGTGAACAGTCGTGCGACCTGGCGGTGTTCGATCATCACGCCCTTGGGCTGGCCGGTGGAGCCGGAGGTGTAGATCACGTAGGCCAGGTGGGCCGGGCTGACCCTGACCCGAGGGTTGACGAGGGACTCACCGCGCAAGCCATTCAGGTCGATCTGTGGCAGGTCGCCGACCAAGTGACGCGTGTTGGCTTGCACCAGCACCGCCACCGGCGTGCTGTCGGCCAGGGTGTAGGCAATGCGCTCCAACGGATAGGCCGGGTCGATCGGCACATAGCCGGCGCCCGCCTTTAGGATACCGAGCAAGCCAATGATCATGTCCGGGCCGCGCTCCACGCAGATCGCCACGCGGTCATCCGGGCAGATGCCTTGGGCCAGCAGGCGATGGGCAACCTGATTGGCGCGCTCGTTCAGCTGGCGTTAGGTGAGGTGCTGGTTGTCGAAGCGCAAGGCGATGGCTTCGGGCTGGGCGGCGGCGTGGGTTTCGACTTGCTGATGGATCAGGGCGGTGTCGGCGTAGTGCGCGGGGCTTTGATTGAGGCTGTGCAGCAGGGTGTGGCGTTCGGTGTCGGGCAGGATATTCAGGCCGCTGAGCGGCATGTCCGGTCGTTGCTCCAGGGCATCAGCCAGGCTTGCCAGGGCGGTGTGCAGGTAAGTGGCAACCCGTTCAGCACCAATGGACGCGTCGACCATCACGGTCAGCGCGAAATCCTCCCCCAGGTCATCGACGTTGACGGTCAGCGGGTAGTTGGTGCGCTCCTCGGCGCCCAGCACACGGATGCCCTCGGCCACCTCGATCACCTCGGCCATGTCCGTGGCGGCGCTGTGGCGGTAGTTGAGCATGGCGCTGAACAGCGGCGTCGGTGCCGCCACACCACTGCAACGCTGGGCCAGCGCGAGGGACGCATGTTCGTGATTGAGCAAGGTGGTGAGGCGTTCATGGGTGGCCTTGACCCCGGCACGCACGCCCTGTTCGCCCACATCCACACGCAGGGGCAAGGTGTTGATGAACATGCCCAGGGCTCGTTCACCGCCCTCGCCCGCGCCCATGCGGCCGAGCATCACGGTGCCGAACACCACTGCATCACGCCCGGAGACCACGCCCAACACGCGGGCCAGCGCCAGGTGCATCATGCTCGCCACGCTGACGCCAAGGGGGCGTGCCAGAGCGCGCAGGCGGCGGCTCAGTGTGCCGTCGACGGGGATGCGTGCCTCGTCGATGCCCAGGCCATCACCCTGTACATCCTGCAAACCGAAAGGCAGCGTCGGCTCATCGATGTCCGCCAGCATCTCGCGGAAGAACGCTTCGTGGGTCTGCTCGCTGACGCCATGGCGTACCTGGGCGATGTAGCTGCGAAACGGCACCGGCTCACCAGCCTGGGCGTGCTCGCCGGCCAGGTACAGCTGGATTTCATGGCGCACCACGTCCAGGGCGGTGTGATCGAGGATGGTGTGATGGAACAGCAGCGTCGCCGCCACCCGCCCAGTGTGCGAATCCTCGGCAAACACCAGTCGCAGCAGCGGCGCCTGGCCCAGGTCCATGCGATAACTACGCGGATCGAAATCAACCGCCTCGCAAGACAGGCTCGCCTTGCGCCACACCACTTGCAACGGCTCGTCGAGACGCTCCCAGACCATGGAGGTGCGCAGGATGTCGTGACGATCGATCACCCATTGCAGCGCTTCGGCAAACGCCTCCAGACGCCCACGGCTGTCGAACTCGAACTGCGCGTGCAGCACGTACGGATCGCCCTGCTCCGCCGACAGATGGTGGTACAGCATGCCTTCCTGAAGCGGCGCCAGTGGGTAGATATCCTGCACATTCGCCGCGCCGCCGGGGATGGCCGCGACAATCCGGTCGATGGCGGCCTGGTCGAGGCTGACCAGGGGCAGCATGTCTGGAGTGATGCGGTAGGCCGGGCTCAGCCAGTCGCCGCCATGCTCGGCCACCAGTTGGAGCAGCCGGGGCTTGTGGGCGATCAATTGATCCCACAGCGCATCGTCCATTGCTTCGTCATCGCCCAGGATGATCAGGTCGCCTTCTTCCAGTTGCAGACGGATCGCATGAGTGGAAATCGCTGCCAATAATTCGCTGAACTGCATGGGGTAACCTGCCTGATAAGTCACGGTGGAGAAGAAAGTCCGTTTTCAGCTGCCGCTTGAATCGGGTGCTGTGCGCCCCGCATCCAAAAAGCGGGCGCAGCCGGGGGCCTGGAGAGGCTTCCGGCAGGCTTGGAAAATTAAGGGATTTGGCAGGCGGGGGGTGACATGGGAAGCGGGGACAAGGAGGAACTGGGTTGGTTCAATCTGTGGTAGGAGTGCCCACCACAGCCCCATTCAAGGGGTTTTCAGCTTCAGGTGACGCGCATACCACGGCCGCTTCGGCACCCGTTTGAACAGGCCCTGCAGGCTGTTTTCGTCCTCACCAAAGGTAATGCGCAGCGCCAGCTTCATGACCTCCGGGTCCATCTCCATCGACTTGCCCACCTGCAACCCCGGTGTGGTGCTGCAGCCATGGGTGTCCGGGCCCAGCCAGGGGTCGCCGACTTCCACCCAGCGCCCCGGCGCGAACCAGGCCACGCCGTTGACTTGCAGGCGCTGGACTTCGCCCGGATTGAAGCGTTCATGGGCACGGAACCAGTCTTCGATGCGGTCGTCGATCCAGCCGTGGAAATGCCAGAACACCGGGTTGACGTGGGAAGAAAACGGGTCACCGAGGAAGTCGTTTTCCGCTGCATACCAGCGCGCAGCAAAGTCGGAAGGGTCACGGGCCATGGGCACGGGGGCACCATTGGAGGGGTCGCGTGGCACCGAGGCCCAACGCATGTGCAGCCAGTCGTGCAGGCCCAGTTCCATTTCGGAGCCCAACTGGCCTAGGGTGAATTTGGCCAGGTAGCGCGGGTCGCGGTATTGGGACTCCCACACTTGGAAATTGCTGTGATAAGTCTCGGCGGCCTTGATGTCGCTGACCCACTGGGTGTACTCGGTGTCGTCCGGTGCCGACCAGGTGGGCGGCAGTGCGAAACCGTCGTGGTTGTCGAAATAGCGCAAAAAGCCGTGGCGATCACGCTCCAAGGCCGGTTGCGGCTCGGGGAATTGCGGCCATGAAGGCAGATCCTGCATTGAGCGCGCAGTGCCGAGCATGTGGCGGTGCATGAAGAAGAAGTCGATACCCGAGCCGTTGCGGTCTTTGCGCTTGCCCCGCGCATCGCGTTCCTGGCCGCGCGGGCCGGGTTGCCAGCCGATACCGCGCAAGGCCTCGCGCTTTTCCTCGGGGAGTTTGTGCCACTGGTCACGGGTGGCGTGCCACAGCTGGTGGAAAAGACGGTGTTCGGGAGCAATCAGCCAAGCCAGCAAGGTCGGATTGAGGCCGATGCGTTGGCGGGCTTCGGGGAACCATTGCTTATGGGCGATGAAACGGTTATCGCGCTCGACCAAGGCCAGGGGACGATCCAGGTCGAGAATCTGCCCGCTGAGGGTGCTACTGCCCGCGTTGGCAAAATCAGCCCAGACCTGGTCGAGGGTCATCTTGAATTCATAGGCGGGCGTACCGTCGGCCGAATCGCGGTCGATCAGCCGCCAGTAGAGCACGGCGCTCTCCCCCGTCAACAGGTCACCCAACACCCGGTAGCGCGGCTCGCCCTCGGCGCGCAGGTGGGCGGCGGTGTCCAGGTAACCGCGCAAACCGCGTCCACGGGGCGCAATGTCGAGCAGCAGTTGCAAATCTTGCAATGGCAGCCCTTTGAGGCCGGCGTCGCGGCCTTCCAGGCGCAGGTCCCACACCCCACGCAGGGTGTTCGCCAGGTGCTGGCCGGCGGTGTCGGCCAGGTCCACCGTGGCTTCGCCGGGGGTGATGGGGAATTCTTCTTCGCGCGTCAACTCGCGATGGGCATAGAAGGCGGCCGGCACCGCGGCGCCTGTCAGCGCCAGGCCTGCGATGAACCCACGTCGAGAGATGGTCATTGTCTACCTTAGGAAACGGCTTTATCAGAGCTAGAACGTTTGCCCGCCGGGGAAATTTACCGAGGCGCCCTCGCCGCCTAAATTTTGCCGCCGATCACTCGTTCTTCCCTGATAGCGAAGGCCTCAACTGACTGAGATGGCAATGACAAAACCACGTTCGAAAAAGGCGCTGTACATCGGCTTGCCACTGGCACTGGCCATCAGTGCCGGGGCCGGCTTCCTGGTCTGGGATCACTGGTTCAAGGGCAATGCCGGTTACCCGCTGGCGGTGATCAAGCAGGCCAACGAAATGCAGGATCGACTGCTGTCGTTCGACAGCCATATCACCGTGCCCGTGGATTTCGGCACTGCCGGCAACGAAGCGGACAAGGACGGCGAAGGCCAGTTCGATCTGGTCAAGGCGGCACGCGGGCGTTTGTCCGGCGCAGCGCTGACCATCTTTGGCTGGCCGGAAATCTGGAACGGCCCCAATGCGCCGCACAAACCCACCGACGGTTTTGTCGAAGCCGCGCGCAACGAGCAGGAAGTGCGCTACAAGATCATCAGCGGCATGGTGCGCGACTTCCCCAATCAGGTCGCCATCGCCTACACCCCGGATGACTTCCGGCGCCTGCATGGCGAAGGCAAGTTTGCGATCTTTATCAGCATGCTCAACGCCTACCCACTGGGCAACGACTTGAACCAGTTGGACCTGTGGGCGGCGCGCGGCATGCGCATGTTCGGCTTCAGCTATGTGGGCAATAATGCCTGGTCGGACTCATCGCGGCCGCTGCCGTTTTTCAACGATTCCACTGACGCCCTTGATGGCTTGTCGGATATCGGCAAACAAGCGGTGCACCGCCTCAATGACCTGGGGGTGATCATCGACGTGTCGCAAATGTCGACCAAGGCCCTGGAGCAAGTGGCGCAATTGAGCCGCACGCCAATGGTGGCGTCCCATTCGGCGCCACGTGCCTCCGTGGATATCCCGCGCAACCTGAGCGACAAAGAGCTGCAACTGATCAAGCAGAGCGGCGGCGTGGTGCAGATCGTCGGCTTCTCCGCCTACCTGCGCCCACTGAGCCAGCCGACCCAGGACAAGCTCAACGCGCTGCGCGCCCGCTTCGACCTGCCGCCCCTGCCCAACCTGGCCGTGGCGCTGATGCCAGGCGACGCGATCATTGCCGCCTGGCCCGAACACAAGTTCGGCGAATACGCTGGCGCGCTGTACGGCATCCTCGATGAAGAACCGAAGGCCACGCTCAAGGACCTGGGGGACGCCATTGACTACACCGTGCGCAAGATCGGCATCGACCATGTCGGCCTGTCGTCGGACTTCAACGATGGCGGCGGCGTCCAGGGTTGGAACAACGTCGGCGAAATACGCAACGTCACGGCCGAACTGATCCAGCGCGGCTACTCCGAAGCCGATATCGCCAAGCTGTGGGGAGGCAACTTCCTGCGCGTATGGGACCAGGTCCAAAAATCCGCCAAGCCCTTGGCCAATCGTTAATCATCCAGAAGCCAGTCCATGACCGACCGCCGTACCTTTCTCAAGCAGGCTGGGGTATTTGCCGCCAGCCTGCCACTGGGCGCCGCCCTGCTCCCGCAGGCCATCGCCGCCAACGCTCCACCCGATGACCCATGGACGGGACTCAAGCAACTGTTCAACCAGGACCCGAACTACCTGCATTTTTCCAACTTCCTGGTAGCCACTCACCCCAAGCCGGTGCGCGAGGCCATCGAACGCTACCGCGCGCAGATCGACCGCAACCCTGGGCTGGCCATGGACTGGGACCTGCAGGAAACCTGGAAACGCGAAGGCCAGGTGCGCGAGTGGGCTGGCCGCTACCTGAAGGCCACACCACCGCAGATCGCCCTGACCGGCAGCACTTCCGAAGGTTTGGCGATGATTTATGGCGGGATCAAGGTGCGGCCTGATCAGGAAATCCTCACCACCGTCCACGAACACTATGCCACCGAGTTCAGCCTGGATTTCCGCGTGCGCAAGGAGCAGACCCAAGTCCGCAAAATTAGCTTGTTCGACAACGCCCATCGGGTGTCCGCCGACGAGGTGCTGGGCAACATACAGCGCAATATCCGCCCCAACACCCGCGTACTGGGCATGACCTGGGTGCAGTCCGGCAGCGGCGTGAAGCTGCCCATCGGCGAGATCGGCAAGCTGGTGGAAGAACATAACCGCAACCGTGACGAGCAGGACCGTATCCTCTACGTAGTGGACGGCGTGCACGGTTTCGGCGTGGAAAACCTCGATTTTCCGGACATGCACTGCGACTTTTTCATCGCCGGCACTCACAAGTGGATGTTCGGCCCACGCGGCACGGGCCTTGTCTGCGCCCGCGACCCGCAGAACAACGACGTGACCCCGATGGTGCCGACCTTCTCCGAAGACAAGGACTTCGCCACCAGCATGACGCCAGGCGGCTACCACGCCTTCGAGCATCGCTGGGCGGCGGACGAAGCGTTCAAGCTGCACCTGCAACTGGGCAAGGCGCAGGTGCAAGCGCGCATCCACGCACTCAATACCGAACTGAAAGAGCAATTGCTGGCCCACCCAAAAATCGAACTGGTCACCCCGCGCAGCCCAGAACTGTCGGCGGGCTTTACCTTCTTCCGCGTCAAGGGCCAGGACAGTGATGCCGTCGCGGCCTACATGATGAAAAACCGCGTCGTGATCGACGCCGTGGACCGCGATGTCGGCCCCGTCATCCGCACCTCCCCCGGCCTACTCAACTCTTCCGCCGAGATCCAGCGCTTCATGACCCTGCTGAACCAGCGGGCGTGACGCACACCTTTTCCCCTTTGAATGAGAGGCCCACATGAACAAACCCCTCACAGCCCTGGCGCTCACCGCCCTGTGCGGCGCCTTGCTGCCCACCCTGGCCCAGGCCGCCGCGCCGCAACCCGGCAAGGTGTTCAAGGACTGCAAGGACTGCCCGGAAATGGTGGTGCTGCCCGCTGGCACCTTCACTATGGGCACGCCCGAGGATGAAGTCGGCCGCGAGCCGGATGAAGGCCCGATGCATGAAGTGACCTTCGCCAAGCCGTTTGCCATGAGCCGTTTTCATATCACCGCTGGCGAATGGGACAGCTACGTGCGCCAGACCGGCGTGAAGATCGCCGATGGCGACACCCGCCCCGGCCGCGAATGTATCGCCAGCAAGCCACGCTATCCCCAAGGCCCGCGCCAGCCGGCGGTGTGCATGGACATGGATGACATCAAACGCTATGTGGCCTGGCTGTCGAAAAAGACCGGCCAGCAATACCACATGGTCAGCGAGTCCCAGCGTGAGTACGCCGCGCGCGCCGGCTCTACCGGGCCGTTCCCCTTCCCGTTCGATGAAGGCAAGGACTACAGCATCGCCAAGCACGCCAATACCTATGGCCCCGCAGATGGCTACAGCTATTCGTCACCGGTCGGCAGCTACCCGCCGAATGCGTTTGGCATGTACGACATGCATGGCAACGTTTACGAACGAGTGGCCGACTGCGAACACCCCAACTACATCGGCGCGCCTACCGATGGCAGCGCGTGGATGGAGCCTAACTGCGAGGGTTACATGATTCGGGGTAATGACTGGGGTGAAGCGCCGGTGTTTTCGCGCTCGGGTAACCGCAACACGATCTACCCGCAGACGCGCGGGGATTGGATTGGGTTTCGGGTAGTACGCGACCTGTAACACACAGGAGATTTAATGTGGGAGCAAGCCCGCTCCCACATTTTTAACCGTGCCCGCGTTAGATTCCTTTTTGGGCCAGCAACGCCAATCCTTCATGCAACGCCGGGAACAGGCTGTTATTGAAGTTGTTCCAGCGCAACTCAAGGATGGTGTCTTGCGGCGTGATTTCGGTCTTGAGCACGTCGTGGAACACTTCACCCGAATCGATGCCGTTGTCCACGTAGTGGAAAGACGCACCGGTGAGGTACAGCGGCTCCGATGGCGTGGTGGCCTTGGTCGCCCAATCCGTGATCGTCAAACCACGCGCACCGTACAAGGCGTTCCAGGTGGCATAGGCACCGCGGCGCTCGTACGGCGATTCAATGCGGGTAATGCCCGGATGGATGTTCATGATACGACGGGCAAATGGCGCACCGGGACGCACCAGTTCATCCAGGATCACCAGCAAACCGTCCAGCACCACGATATCGGCCTTCAACTCCACCAGCGTGTCGTGCAGGCGGCGCTCGAAGTCCTGCTTGCCGGCGATGTGTTCCGCACTTCCCCGTGGCAGGCGTCGATAGGTCGACGGCACGCTCAGCAGCAAGTCATTGACCAGACGTCCCTGTACGCGCAGGTCGGCCGGATACAACCATTGGCGGCCAGGTTTGTAGGCAAAACCGTAGTCGGCCACCAATTGCTGGTCCCGCGGGTTCTGCTCGTCGTCGTCATACACCACGCCCACAAGGTTGTAGGCCTCGCCCAGCGGCGTGTCGTTCAGCGCCCCCGCCAGGGATTCCAACACCGACATCATGTAGCGCTCATGGTCCTTGTAGGCCACCGGCTGCCCGGCCTTGTCAGCCGCGGCATTGCGCAGGGACCACACGTACACCAGATTCTTTTTCGTCATTGTTTCGCTCTCGCTGGATAGATCAGGCACGCGCCAATACGCGTGCGCCTACACCACAAGAACGAACCAGCCACCGTGCAATTTATCCACCCCCGCCACCATCGGGCACACCGAGCTAAATAGTCGCGCCAATCCTTCGTTTGTCATGGGTAAGGGTCTGTGTGCCCAGCCCCCTCTTTTTCACTTTCCGGGAAGTATTTATGACCGACCCCAAGCGCGGCGCCTTCAGCGGTTTGCTCGCATTGCTCAGGCCCTTTCGCACCATCGTGACGGTCTCCGTCGGCCTAGGCATGGCCGGCGGCCTGGCCATCACGTTGCTGCTGGCGACCATCAACAATGCCCTGCACTCCTCCACCGGAATGACGCAGGGGGTGATTCTGACGTTTGCGGCGCTGTGCCTGCTGGCACTGACCAGTTCGATCGTCTCGGATATCGGCACCAACTACGTCGGCCAGCGGATTATCGCGGCCCTGCGCAAGGACCTGGGCGAAAAGGTGCTATCGGCGCCTATTGAACAGATCGAGCAGTATCGCTCCCACCGCCTGATTCCGGTGCTGACCCATGACGTCGACACCATCAGCGATTTCTCCTTCGCGTTCACCCCACTGGCCATCGCGACCACCGTCACCCTCGGCTGCCTGGGCTACCTGGCGTACCTTTCGGTACCAATGTTCCTGATGATGATCGTTGCCATCGTCATTGGCAGCAGCGTGCAATTTATCGCAGGCCACAAGGGCATCCGCGGCTTCGACGAGGCCCGCGACCAGGAGGACGAGCTGCAACGCTATTACTCTGCGATCGCCTCGGGCGCCAAGGAGCTGCGTATTCACCGGCCACGCCGCTACCGCATGAACACGCACCGCATCCAGAAAACCGCCGACCGCATCAGCGACATCCAGGTGCGCTCGGTGAACATCTATATCGTCGCCAAGACGTTCGGCTCGATGCTGTTCTTCGTGGTCATCGGCCTGGCCCTGGCGATGCAGGCCTACAACCCCAACCCGGACCCGGCGGTGATCACAGGCTTCGTGCTGGTGCTGCTGTACATGAAAGGCCCGCTGGAGCATGTGGTGGGTTACTTGCCGATCATTGGCAAGGCACGCATTGCCTTTGCGCGCATCACCGAGCTTTCTGACCGTTTCTCGTCGCCTGAACCCCATCTGCTGATGGATGGCAGCGAAGCCCCCACGCCGGTGGTCAACAGCCTGGAATTGCGCGGCGTGAGCTACAGCCCGCCGCCGGTGGAAGGCAGCCAGCCGTTCCACCTGGGGCCGATAAACCTGAGCATCAAGCAGGGCGATATCGTGTTTATCGTGGGCGAGAATGGCTGTGGCAAGACCACCCTGATCAAACTGCTGCTTGGCCTGTATCAACCGCAGGCCGGGGAAATCCGCCTCAACGGCGAAACCGTGACCGACCCCGCGCGCGATGACTATCGCCAGTTGTTCACCACCGTATTCGCCGATTACTACCTGTTCGATGACCTGGTCCAAGGCAGCGCCACGCAGTCCCTGGACAGTGCCGCCAAGTACCTGGAGCGCCTGGAAATCGCGCACAAGGTCAGCGTCAAGGACGGCGTATTCAGCACCACCGACCTGTCCACCGGCCAGCGCAAGCGCCTGGCCCTGGTCAACGCCTGGCTGGAAGAACGCCCGGTGCTGGTGTTCGACGAATGGGCGGCCGACCAGGACCCGGCCTTCCGTCGCGTCTTCTACACCGAGTTGCTGCCGGACCTCAAGCGCCTGGGCAAGACCATCATCGTGATCAGCCACGACGACCGCTATTTCGATATTGCCGACCAGTTGGTGCGCCTGCGCGCCGGCCAAGTGGTGCACGAAATGGAACCGGCGTGAATTTCTTTTCCGGTTTCTGCAGGTAGGAACGTCTCACTAGTGGTAATGAGAATTGACCTCAATAAACACCTATAAACTGCCAACCTAAAACATAGAAGAGAACTCATCCATGTCAGTAAGACTCGGTCTCAGCCCTCTGAGCAAAGCGCTATCCATGCGAAGGGCCCTGAACTTCAACCTCAAGCCTTGTGCCCTCGCCCTTGCGGTGTCCTTGCCCATGGCTGGTTATGTACAGGCCCAAGAGATCGAGATCGATATTCCTGCACAACCGTTGGGGACGGCGTTGCAGGCGTTTGGTCGCCAGACCAATCTGCAGGTGCTGTACAGCCCGACGGATGTGCAGGGTAAAACCAGTGTTGCAGTGAAAGGCAAGCTTGAGCCGACCAAAGCTATCGCCAGCCTGCTAAAGGGCACAGGCGTCAACTATGGCCTGCAAGGCAATGCTGTGACCATTAGCGCCAGCGGCGGATCCGCCCTGGAACTGGGTACCACCCAGGTCATGGCCAACCAGTTGGGTACGGTCACCGAGGGCACGGGCTCCTATACCCCCGGCACCATCGCTACCGCTACACGCATGGTTCTGACACCCCGCCAGACACCGCAATCAATCTCGGTGGTCACACGCCAGGCCATGGATGACTTCGGCCTGACGGGTATCGACAGTGTCATGCGCCACACGCCGGGCATTACCGTGTCGACGTATGACAGCGAGCGTACCAACTACTATTCACGCGGATTTGCCATCCAGAACTTCCAGTACGATGGCATTCCAATGACGCGCAACGCGCCCTACTCCGCCGGCCAGACCCTGACCGACATGGCGATCTACGACCGCGTCGAGGTACTCAAGGGCGCCACCGGGCTGCTGACCGGCGCCGGCGGCCCGGGCGGGACCATCAACCTGGTGCGTAAAAAACCGACTTCGGTGTTCCAGGGCCACATCGAACTGGGTGCGGGCTCCTGGGATAAATATCGCTCGGAAGTCGATGTCAGCGGTCCGCTGACGGAAACCGGCAACGTCCGCGGCCGGGCCGTCGCCGCCTACCAGAAAGAACACTCGTTCATGGATCACTATGAACGCAAGACCAGTGTGTTCTACGGCATTCTCGAGTTCGACCTGGACGAGGACACTCTGCTGACCGTCGGCGCCGACTATCAGGACAACGATCCGAAAGGCTCCGGCTGGTCCGGCAGCCGCCCCATCTATGACCGGGCCGGTAACACGATCAGCCTGCCGCGCTCGTTCAACAACGGCGCCAAGTGGAGCAAATGGGAGCAGTACTCGCGCACCGCGTTCGCCACCCTCGAGCACACCTTCGACAACGGCTGGGTCGCCAAAGGCCAATACAACCACCAGATCAACGGCTATAACGCCCCGCTGGGCTCCCTCACGCGGCCAGATCCCGTGACGGGGCTGTCCTCGATCTACGGCAACAAGTTCACCGGTGAAACCGTCAGCGACAGCGGCGATGTGTACCTGACCGGTCCCTTCAGCCTTTTCGGTCGCGAGCATGAACTGGTGGTCGGCTCATCGATCTCTTCTTCACACTGGGTGGGCAAGGACTACTACAGCCCGACCTACATCAACAACGTTCACGACTTCTACAACTGGAATGGCGACAGCATCGAACCGGATTGGGGCAAAGTGGGCTTCAAGAACGACGAAACCACACGCCAGACCGGCAACTACATGACCGCGCGCTTCAGCCTGATGGACGATCTGCACCTGTTGTTGGGTACGCGGGTCGCCAATTACCAGGTGACCGGCACCAGCGACACCAAGGACACCGGCAAAGTCATCCCGTATGCCGGGTTGGTCTATGACCTCAACGACAACTACTCCTTGTACGCCAGCTACACCGACATCTATCTGCCCCAAACGGCTTACCGCGATACCAGCAACAAAATGCTCGAACCGGATGAAGGCACCAACTACGAGATCGGCCTCAAGGGTGAGTTCTACGACGGTCGCCTGAATGCCAGCCTGGCTTACTTTGAAATCAAGGAGGAAAACCGCGCTGAAGCCGACTTGAACTACAGCGGCATATCGCTGATCGACAACCCTTATAAAGGTATCAAAGCCAAGACCAAGGGCTTCGAAGCGGAAATCTCCGGCGAACTGGCCCCCGGCTGGCAGCTGCAAGCTGGCTACACCCATAAAGTCATTCGTGACCAAAGCGGCGAAAAGGTCTCCACTTGGGAGCCGGAAGACCAAGTCAACCTCTACACCACCTACAAACTCAAGGGGCCTCTGGATAAGCTGACCCTGGGCGGTGGTGTACGCTGGCAGGGGGAAGGTTGGCAGGTGCTGACCAACCCCACCACAGACCGCAAGGACAAATTTGCGCAAGACCCCTACTGGCTGGTGGACGTGATGGCCCGCTACCAGGTGACCGAGAGCGTCTCTGCCACAGTCAACGTCAACAACGTGTTCGACAAGAAGTACTACACCAACATCGGGTTCTACAACTCGGCGTACTACGGTGACCCACGCAATGTGATGCTGACGACGCGCTGGAGCTTCTAAGCTCGGGTAACAACAATAGCCCCTGGCCACTTGAATGGTCAGGGGCTTTTTTATGGGCGCGTGCCCATCGCGTACAAATGATTATGCATCCCCGCAGGAATCACCCATAAAAAAGCCCCCGGCCACTGACGCGACCGGGGGCTTTTCGTCCTCCGTTTATCTGCCCATCACATCCAGGAAACTGCTGACAAATTCGGCGTTGTCCACGATCCGCTCATGGGTAGTGTCGATCACGACCGATTGCTCGATTGCCATCTGCCCCAGCACTGCCCGCAGGCTCGACTCGATCAGCTCGCGGTGCTGCCCACCCTTGCTCTGCGCCGCCCACCAGCACAGTACCGGTGCAGTGATCGCCGAGTATCGGGCCTCTTGCAGCCGCTGATCCAGTTCGCGCTTGACGTCCCAGGACACCTGCGCCTCGGAACCTTCCAGCAGTTCGCGCTTTAGCGTCAGGTAGGCCTCACCCAAGGTGTGCTCAGCCCAGGCATCCAGTCGTGCCCATTGCCGCACTTGATCTTGCTCGCACGCTTGGGCCTCCTGCCAGGCTGTTTGGATCTGCAGGGCCTGGGCCGGGAACATCACGCCGAGCAACTCAGCCCGCTGCTCAACGTCGGACAAGTGTCGATCATCGGCGTTATCGTCTTCCTTCCAGAATGCTGTCACGTCATGCGGCGGCGGCGTGTCGACCAGGCCGACGCACTCTACCTCCCTCCCCGCCTGCTCCAGGCGATAGGCCACGTCCAGTGCCAAGTTGCCCCCAAGCGACCAACCGGCCAGGCGGAACGCACCTTGCGGATGAGCGACCAACAATTGCTCGGTGTAGTCCTCGACCATAGTGGCCCAGGCAGGCACCGTCCCACCCTCTTCTGTCAGCGCCCGACAGATAACGCCCAGCACCGGACGCTGTTCCCTGAGCGCCAGGGCGACGGCCTTGTAGCAATGCACCGAGCCATAGCTGGGATGGAACAGGAACAACGGCGTCCCCGATTCCACGCTGTTGAGCGGCACAATCAGCGAACGGCGTGCGCTGCCCAGCAGGCAATCGACTTGCCCTTGCACCGTAGGGTTGAGCATCAACTGGGTCACCGACAAGTTGGTGCCGCAGGCGTTTTTGATGCGCTCCTTAAGCATCAATATCAACAAAGAGTGCCCACCCAGTTCGAAGAAATTATCGCGCAGGCCGACTTGTTCGACACCCAACACATCCCTCCAGATCGCTGCCAGCTGTTTCTCCAACGGGCTTTGCGGTGCCAGGTAAGCCTGGGCGTGCTGGACCGCATCAGGCCTTGGCAAGGCCTTGCGATCCAATTTGCCATTGGGGCTCAACGGCATCTGGTCGAGTACGACCCACTGCGCCGGCACCATGTAGTCCGGCAGCTGTTGAGCCAGGTGGGCGCCCAGCACATCGCGCCAATCGTCACCCGCGTTTTGCAGCACCAGGTAGCCCACCAGGAACTTGCCGTCCACCGCCAGCACGGCAGCCTCACGCACCCACTCGTGTTCCAGCAGGCGTGCTTCGATTTCGCCCAACTCGATGCGCAGGCCGCGCAACTTGACCTGATGGTCGATACGCCCGGCGTACTCGATCACGCCGTCGTCGCGGTAACGCGCCAGGTCGCCGGTGCGGTACAGGCGTTCGCCGCTTACGAATGGATGCGCAATAAAGCGTTCGGCGGTGAGTGCCGGGCGGCGATGGTAACCACGGGCCAGGCCGATGCCACCCAGGTACAACTCGCCCAGTACACCCACCGGTACCGGCTCGAAGTTGCTGTCGAGGATGTAGCAGCCCAGGTTGGCAATCGGCTTACCGATAGGCACCGCATCGCAGCCCTCCTCTACGCAAGTCCAGTGGGTCACGTCGATAGCGGCTTCAGTCGGCCCGTACAGGTTGTAAAGACTGGCGTGCGGCAGCTTGGCGAACACTTGTTGCTGAGCGTCCACCGGCAACGCTTCACCACTGCAGACAATGCGCTGCAGGCTGGCGCAGGTAGACACCTTCGAGTCCTGCAGGAACGCCTGCAGCATCGATGGCACAAAATGCAGCGTGGTGATCTGCTCTTGATTGATCAGGTCGATCAACTTGGCCGGATCACGGTGATCCCCAGGCGCTGCAACCACCAGGCGCGAGCCGGTCATCAGCGGCCAGAAGAACTCCCACACCGACACGTCGAAGCTGAACGGGGTCTTTTGCAGTACGCTGTCGCCGGCGTCCAGGCTGTAGGCTTCTTGCATCCAGTGGAGCCTGTTAGCCAGGGCCGAATGTCGATTGCCGGCGCCTTTGGGCTGGCCGGTGGAGCCTGAGGTGTAGATCACATAGGCAAGGTTCTCGCCGTCCAGGATGATGCCCGGGTTGGCGTCGCTATAGCCTTCGAACCCTGTTTCGCCCAGCACCAGGCTGCTCAAACCCTCCGGGATCGGCAACTGCTCCAGCAGATGCGCCTGGGTCAACAGCAGCTTCACGCCACTGTCATCGAGCATATAGGCCAGGCGTTCACGCGGGTATTCCGGATCCAGCGGCACATAGGCACCACCGGCCTTGAGCACTGCCAGCAGGCCCACCACCATTTCGATGGATCGCTCTACGGCCAGGCCCACCAGCACGTCCGGCCCTACGCCGGCGGCGATCAATCGATGAGCCAGGCGGTTGGCGCGACGGTTCAGCTCGGCATAGCTCAGGTGCTGCGCACCAAACACCAGGGCCGGTGCGTCTGGCGCCAAGGCCACCTGGTCTTCGATCATCTGGTGCACGCCACGGTGCAATGGATAATCCCGCGTTGTCGCGTTCCAGTCCTCGACAATCAACTGGTGCTGAGCAGCGGGCAACGACGGCAGGTCTGCCAGGCGCTCAACCTGCGGCAGCGTCAACGCCAGCAGCAACTGCTGGAAATGCGCCGACAGGTTAACGACGTCCTGCGTTTCGAACGCGGCGTGATCGTAGTTGAACTCCATCGCCAGGCGATTACCCATGGCCAGCAGTACGGTCAGCGGATAGTGGGTCTGTTCCAGGCTGTCCATCGTGCCGAAACGCAGGCCCGCCGGGGATCCCTGCTCTAAAGCCTCGGACACCGGGTAGTTCTCGAATACCAGGATGCTGTCGAACAACGCCTCGCCGCCCAGCCCTGCCCAGCGCTGGATCTCGAACAGCGGCGTGTGCTCCTGTTCACGCAGGCGCAGGTTTTGTGCCTGCACCTGCTGCAACCAATCATTCACGCTCAACTGCGGGCTCGGCGTGGCCACCACTGGCAGCGTGTTGATGAACAAACCCACCTGCTGTTCGATACCCGGCAATTCGGCCGGGCGTCCCGCCACCGTGGCACCAAAGGCGACGGTGTCCAGGCCGGTATGACGTTGCAACAGCAACAGCCAGGCGCTTTGCACCAGGGTATTGAGCGTCACCTTGTGGCGCTGGGCAAACGCTTTGAGTTGTTCGGTTACCGTCTGCTCCAGGGTCAGCCGGTGAATGCCATTGACCTCGGACACGTCCTGTTCGCGGGCGAGCCCACGGGACAGTCGCGTTGGCGTCTGCAAGCCCGCGAGCTGGGCTTTCCAGAAGGTCTCGCTGGTGAGCGGATCCTGTGCCTGCAACCAGCCGATGTAATCGCGATAGCGTCCGTTCGGCGCGCGTAGCGATTCGCCGGCGTATTGTTGCAGCACCTCGCCAAACAGCTGCGAAGCACTCCAGCCATCCATCAGAATGTGGTGGTTGGTGTAAATAAGGTGATGGCTGTCGATGCTGGTACGCACCACGACCAGGCTCAGCAAAGGCGCCTGCTCAAGCACGAAGCCATCTGCACGAAGGGTTTGCGCCAAAGCATCGAGCGCTTCACCGAGGTCTTCACGCTGCTGCCAATCGTGCTCGACCAAAGGCACCTGGGCCGCCTTGTAGACCACCTGCAACGGCTGCTCCAGCTCGGTCTGCCAGAGGAACCCGGTGCGCAGGATGTCGTGGTGCTCCAGGGCGACCTGCCAGGCCGCCTGGAAACGCGCCACATCCAACCCTTGCACGTCAACGCGCATCTGGTTGATGTAGTCGCCCGAGCCCTGGCCGAACAGGGATTGGAACAGCATGCCCTGCTGCATCGGCGACAGCGGGTAAATATCGTCGACCTGGCTCAACGGCAAGGCCAGGCCATCCAACTGAACCTGGCTCAAGCGGGCCAGTGGGAAGTCCGATGGGGTGGCGCCGGAGTGTTCAGGCTGGCAGCAATGCCCGATCAGCGCCTTGAGCTCTTGCGCGTAGTCATCCGCCAGTTGCTGGATGCTCGCCGAATCGAACATCTGCTGGCTGAAGCTCCAGTTCAGGTTCAGCTCACCGCCATACACCTGGCCGTTGATTTCCAGCCAGTTGCCCAGCGATGCATCCGGGCTCTGGTCGCTGCCGGCGGCATCACCAGAAGGCGCAAACAAGCCCTGCTGTTCATTGCCATCAAAACTGGTATCGAACTGGCCTAGGTAGTTGAAGGTGATACGCGGTTGCGGCAGGCGTGCCAATGCGTCACGCACATCGGGCTGGCCCAGGTAACGCAGGGCACCAAAACCGATGCCCTTGTCGGGAATCGCGCGCAGCTGCTCCTTGATGCCCTTCAATGAATCCGCCAGGGTCGAAGCCGGGGTGAGTTTTACCGGGTAGAGGCTGGTGAACCAACCGACCGTACGTGTCAGGTCGATGTCCTCGAACAGGTCTTCGCGGCCATGCCCTTCCAAGCGGATCAGGGTCGAATCGTGGCCGGTCCAGCGCCCGATCACCCGCGCCAGCGCCGTCAGTAACAGGTCGTTGATTTGAGTGCGATAGGCTGCCGGGGCGTCCTGCAGCAGGCGACGGGTATGGCTGCCGTCCAGGTGCGTGGTTGCGCTGCCGATATGGCGATTGCTCAGGCTCGCTCCTGGCTTGGCGCTTGGCAGGTCGGCCTCGGCGCCGTGCAATTGTGCTTGCCACCACGCCAGCTCCTGGGTCAGTGCCTCGCCTTGGACGTATTGCTGAAGACGTTGCGCCCAGTCGCGGGTGGAACTGGTCTTGGCAGGCAATGCCACTGGGGTGCCTGCGGCGAGTTGGCGGTAGGCCGTTTGCAAATCCTCCAAGAGAATCCGCCACGACACGCCATCGACGACCAAGTGATGGATAACCAGCAGCAAGCGCTGCGAACCATCGTCCAATTGAACCAGCACGGCGCGCATCAGCGGGCCCTGGTCGAGATCAAGGCTGCGTTGCGCCTCCTCGGCCAATGCCGTGAGTGCTTCAACACCGTGCAGCGTGCTTTGCCACAACACAGTATCGGCCTGATGGTGCTCGGCCGCACGGAACAGACCCTGCCAGCCCTGCGCGCCTTCAACAAACCGCGAGCGCAACGCATCGTGGTGCACCAGCAACGCTTGCAAGGCCTGGGTCAATGTCGCGGCATCGAGGTGTTCGTGGGGCTGCAGCACCACCGACTGGTTCCAGTGGTGACGTTCGGCAATCTCATCGGCGAAGAAGGCTTGCTGGATCGGCAACAGCAACGTCTCGCCGCTCAAGGCGGCCTGGCTGATGGTCAAGCCTTCGACACCCTGGCGCGCGACGCCAGCCAGGCTCTGTACGGTCTGGTGCTGGAACAGGTCCTTGGGCGTGAACCGGATGCCCGCTTGCCGCGCACGGCTGACCACCTGGATCGAGATGATCGAATCGCCGCCCAGCTCGAAGAAGTTGTCGTTCAAGCCCACCTGCGGCAAGCGCAGCACGTCGGCCCAGATGGCGGCGAGCTGTTGTTCCAGCTCGCTTTGCGGCGCCACGTAGGCTTGTTGCAACAGGCTTGCGTCCGGTTGCGGCAAGCCTTTGCGGTCGAGCTTGCCATTGGGCGTCAGCGGCATTTGCGCCAGGAACATGAAGTACGTCGGCACCATGTAGTCGGGCAGACGGGTTTTCAAGGCGCGGCGCAGGGTTTCGCGGAACTCGGTTTCGTTGGCAGGGCCAGCATTGGCCGGCACCACGTAGGCCACCAGTTGTTTACCGGTCGGACCTTCCTGGGCGACCACCACGGTTTCGCCGACGTTGTCCTGTTCGCGCAGGCGCGCTTCGATCTCGCCCAGTTCGATACGGAAACCGCGGATTTTTACCTGGTGGTCGACACGACCGAGGTAATCCACCACACCATCCGGGCGGCCACGGGTCAGGTCGCCGCTGCGATACACACGGCTGCCTGGCTTGCCGAACGGGTCCGGTACAAAGCGCTCAGCCGTCAGTGCCGGACGCTCCAGATACCCTCGGGCCACGCCCTCGCCGCCCAGGTACAACTCGCCGGCCACGCCGACAGGTTGAAGATTGAGTTGCGAGTCGAGCACGTAGCCGCTGCGGTTGCCCAGCAAGGTGCCGATTGGGGCATAAACCGCGCCGCACGGATCGCCCCGGCGTGCCTTCCACAGCAATGGCGTGACCACGGTTTCGGTCGGGCCGTAGCCGTTGAACAGGTAGGTCGGCTTGAGCGCGCGCCATGCCAGGTCGTAGCTGGCCTGGGCGACCGCGTCACCGCCAAAGCAGTACACACGCACCTTCGGTGGGTTGCCGTCACGCTCGGCATGCTCGGCCAACTGTTGCAGGTAAACCGGCGGGAACACCGCCATGGTCACGTTGTGACGGTGCATCTGTTCGTAGGTGTATTCCGGCAGCCACAGGCTGTCGTCACGGATCAACACGCTGGCGCCGTTGATCAACGGGTGCATCCAGCCTTCGTGGGAGCCGTCGAAGGCGAACGACATGAAGTGCAGTTCGCAGTCAGACGGGCTGGTTTCATAACGCTCGCCAGTGGCGATGATGTGCGCCACCAACGGACCGTGGGACACCGCCACGCCCTTAGGCATACCGGTCGAACCCGAGGTGTAGATCACGTAAGCCAGGTTATCGCCGTCCAGCTTCACGTCCGGTGCAGTGTCGCGGTAATCCGCCCAGCCCTCGGTGCGATCAATCGCCAATGTGCCCAGTCCTTCGGGAATCGGCAGTTGCTGCAACGCGCTGCTATGGGTCAGCAACAGCTTCGCACGGCTGTCCTGCATCATGTACAGCAGACGGTCACGTGGGTATTCCACGTCCAGCGGCACATACACGCCACCGGCTTTCATCACCGCCAGGAACGCCACCATGATTTCAGCACTGCGCGGCATGGCGATGGCCACCCGCACTTCCGGACCGACGCCACGGGCGATCAGCGCATGGGCCAGGCGGTTGGCCTGGCGGTCCAGCTCGCCATAGCTCAGGGTTCGCGCGTCGAATTTCACGGCGACCGCATCGGGGTTTTCCCTGGCGCGGTCAGCCACCAACTCATGCACAAGACGCTTGGCCGAGAAGCCGGCATCAGTCTGGTTCCACAGTTGCAGAATGTGCTGCTGCTCATCCTGGCCCAGCAGGTTCAATTGGCTGATGGACTGTTGTTGATCAGCAACCATCGCCTGCAACAGGTTCTGCCAATGGCCGGCCATGCGCGCGATGGTCGCCGGGGCAAACAGATCGGTGGCATAACTCAGCGATGCGCCGAGCTGGTTCCCGGACTCCTCGATATCCAGGATCAGATCGAAATGCGCGGCTGTTTCATCCCAGCTCACCGGGCTCATGTCCAGCTGCGCCAGGCGCTGCAAATGCTCGCCAGCCTGGCTGATGTGGTGGTTGAACGCAACCTGGAACAAGGGACTCAAGCTCAGGCTGCGCTCGGGTTGCAGGGCCTCGACCAGTTGCTCGAACGGCAGGTCCTGATGCGCCTGGGCTTCCAGCGCGCGTTGTTTGACCTGGGTCAGTAGCTGGCGAACGGTGGTCTGCCCGTCGACATCAGCCTTGAGCACCTGGGTATTGACGAAGAAGCCGATCAGCCGCTCGGTTTCAACGCGGTTACGGTTGGCAATCGGCACCCCGACGCGAATGTCCTGCTGGCCGCTGTAGCGATGCAACAACGCCTGGTACGAAGCCAGTAGCACCATGAACAGGGTCACACCTTCGCGCTGGGCCAGGGCCTTGAGGCTGTCGACCAGCGTGGCCGGCAACGCAATGTTCAGGCGTGCGCCGCGATGGGTCGGCACTGCCGGACGCTGGTGGTCGAACGGCAACTCCAGCACCGGTTGCTCGCCGCCGAGCACCTTGCACCAGTAGTCAAGCTGGCGGGCCTTCTCCCCCGCCTCCATCCATGTGCGCTGCCACTGCGCATAGTCGGCGTACTGGATCGACATGGCCGGTAATTGCAACGTCTGCCCTTGGCTGTAGGCGGTGTAAAGCTGCACCAGTTCGTCAACCATGACCTGCATCGACCAGCCATCGGAAATAATGTGATGCTGCACGATCACCAGCACATGCTCGTCCGGGGCCAGGCGCAACAGGCTGACCCGCATCAATGGGCCCTGGCGCAGGTCAAATGGCTGAGCGATACGCGCTTCAACTTCGGCTTTAAGGCTCGCTTCGTCAGTGTCGGCCGACACCAGTTCGATGCGTGTACACGCACTGATGACTTGCACCGTGCGCTCCGCATCCTGGTGGAAGTGGGTGCGCAGGCTTTCGTGGCGCACGACCAGGGCATCAAACGCCTTCTGCAACGCAGCCTTGTCCACTAGCCCCTTGAGGCGCAGGGCGCTGGGAACATGGTAAGCCGCACTGGTCGGGTCCAGTTGCCAGAGGAACCATTGACGCTCCTGGGCAAACGACAGCGCCAGCGGCTGGTCACGTGTCACCGCCACAAGCGGCAGTGCCGTGGTGGCCTGCAACCCTGCGCAAGCAGCTGCGAACGCTTCCAGCGTCGGCTGTTCGAACAGCGTGCGCAAAGGCACTTCCAGCTTGAGGTCATGGCGCACCCGCGAGACCACTTGGGTGGCGAGCAATGAATGGCCGCCACGCTCGAAGAAGTGATCATGGAGCCCCACCTGCTCCACCTGCAACACGGCTTGCCAGATGGTGGCCAGTTGCATTTGCAGGGCATTTTGCGGGGCTGCATAGGCCTGGCGCGCTTGACTCAGGTCGGGCGCCGGCAGCGCGCGACGGTCGAGCTTGCCGTTGTTGTTCAATGGCAGCGCATCGAGGGTGACCCAATGCCCCGGCACCATGTAGTCCGGCAGGGACTGGCGCAAGGTGGCTGCCAATGCGGGCAAGTCCAGGGACTGCCCATTGACGGGCACCACGTACGCCACCAATTGCGTGCCCGTCGCACTTGACTGCGCGATGACGGCGGCTTCGCGCAACTGCGGCACGGCTTGCAGGCTGGCTTCGATTTCGCCCATCTCCACGCGGAAACCACGGATCTTCACTTGATGATCGATGCGTCCGACGTACTCAAGCGCACCCGCCGCGTTGTAACGGGCCAGGTCGCCGCTGCGGTAGAGACGCGAACCCGGCACGGCGGAAAATGGGTCCGGCAGGAAGCGTTCAGCAGTCAGCGCCGGACGGTCGAAATAGCGCTGGGCCAAGCCGTGTTCGGCGCCGATGCACAATTCGCCAACGCCCTCTGTTGCCAACAGGTCGAAACCGCTGTCCAGCACATACAAGGAGCGCCCCTGGATCGCCCGGCCAATCGGCACGCCAAACGCATCGCTGGCGTCCGCTAACTGGCAGTCGTGCACGCTGGACACCACGGTCGCCTCGGTAGGCCCGTAGGTATTGACCAGGCGCACGTCGCCCAGGCCAGCGGCGTGCCAGGCGCGCAGCCCTTCCACCGACATTGCCTCGCCGCCCACATGCACCTGGCGCAGGTTGCCCAGGCTGCGTGAGTCGACAGCACATTCCTTGGCGAGCAAGTACCAGTAAGCGGCTGGCAAATCCGCCAGGGTCACGCCTTGCTCGACGATTTCCCGAGCCAATTGCCCGGCGTCCCACAGTTCATCGCCGCGCATGATCAACGCAGCGCCGACACACAGGGGTGGGTAGCATTGCTCGACGAAGCCGTCGAAGCTGAAGGTCGCGAATTGCAGCACGCGGTCCGCAGCACTCAAGCGGCTGTAGGCCTCTGCGCTGTCGCAGAATTGACCGAGGGCGGCATGATCGATGGCCACACCCTTGGGCTGGCCAGTGGAGCCGGAGGTGTAGATCACATACGCAAGGTCAGCGGCGCTTGTGTGATTGAGTGGATTGGTCGACGGGTAGTCTGCCAACTCTGTGCCGGAGGCGGTGAAGTCCACACGCGCCAGCCCTTGAGGCAGTGTCAGGTCCGCGAGCAAACCGACCTCGCTGAGCAGCAGATCGAGGCGGCTGTCCGACAGCATGTAGGTCAGGCGATCCACCGGGTAGCTCGGGTCGAGCGGCACATAGGCGGCGCCGCTTTTGAGCACGGCGAGCAAGCTGACAATCAATTGCGGACCGCGTCGAGCGGCCAGGCCGACGCGTTGGCCAGGCCCAACGCCCAGCGCCAACAGGCGATGGGCCAGACGGTTGGCGTGAGCATTGAGCTGTGCATAGCTCAAGCGTGCATCGCCAGCTTGTACCGCCAGCGCCTCCGGCGTGGCGGCGGCCTGGGCGGCGATACGTTCGTGCACGCGCAGGTCATTTTGTGCGGCACCCGGCGACTGGCTGAGGGCGAGCATGTCGCGCTGGGCAACGTCGTCGAGCAGACGCAGATTGCCAAGCGATACCTGGGCATCCGTGAGCATCTGAACCAGCAGGTGTTGCAGGTTGCCACTCAGCCGAGCGACCTGCTGTGCGCTGAAACGCGCTTGGTCATAGCCAAACTCCAGGCGCAGGCTGGCGCCCAGTTCGATCCCCAGGGTCAGCGGATAGTGGGTCTGTTCATGGTTGTGCAGGCGGCCGAACACCAGGCCGGCTGGCGCGCCTTGTTTCAAGGCTTCGGCCACCGGGAAGTTTTCGAATACCAGCAAGGTGTCGAACAGCGCACTGCCCTGCTGCCCCGCCCAGCCCTGGATGTCATACAGCGGCACATGTTCGTGGTCGCGCAGGCTCAGGTTGAGGGCTTGCAGTTCGCTCAGCCAGCCGGCAACCGACTGCGCGGGCGAGGCTGCGCTGATAATGGGCAGGGTGTTGATGAACAGGCCCAGTTGTTGTTCGATCCCCGGCAATGGCGCCGAGCGTCCTGCGACAGTGGCGCCAAAGGCCACGCAGTCTTGCCCGGTATAGCGTTGCAACAACAGGCTCCAAGCGCCTTGCAACACAGTGTTGAGGGTGACTTTCTGACGGCGGGCAAACTCACCGAGGGCCTGCGTGAAATCGCCCTCCAGCACCACATGATGATCGGCCATTCCCTTGCCGTCGGTCGGTACACGCAGCGCCTGGGCCAGCAAGGTCGGCGTTTGCAACGGTGCCAGGCTGGTTTTCCAGAACGCTTCACCTGAGGCTTGCTGCTGCAACCACCCCAGGTAATCACGGAACTGCCCCTGCGGCGCCGGCACCTGTTGCCCGGCGTAGTGAGCGATGACTTCGCCGAGCAACTGGGCGTTACTCCAGCCGTCCATGAGGATGTGGTGGCTGGTGAAGATCAGATGCCAGGCAGTGCCGGCACCTCGCACCAGCATCAGGCGAAACAGCGGCGCCGCATTCAGCGCAAAGCCTTTCCCGCGCTCGGCAGCGGCGAGCGCATCGAAATCGGCTTCGATGTCTTCGATGACTTGCAACTGCACATCCACCTGGCGTTGGATCACCTGGTGGGCGCTTTCCAGACCGAGCCAGTGGAAGCTGCTGCGCAGGATGTCATGGCGGTCCAGCGCGGCCTGCCAGGCACGGCCGAATGCCAGCAAGTCCAGACCATCGATGTCCAGGCGCAACTGGTTGATGTAGGCCTCGGCCTCGGGCTCGTACAGCGTATGGAACAACATACCCTGCTGCATCGGCGACAGCGGGTAGACATCGGCAATCGCCGGCCCGGCGATGGGCAAGGCGTCCAACTGCGACTGGGTCAGGCGTGCCAACGGAAAATCAGAAGGGGTGACTTGCCCCACCGGCGTGTCGCAGCAATGCTCGATCAAGGCCTTGAGTTCGGCCACGTAGTCATCCGCCAGGCGCTGGACCGTCGCGACATCGAACATCTCACGGCTGAAACCCCACTGCAGCGCCAGTTCACCGCCATACACCTGCCCTTCCACCGTCAGCCAGTTAGCCAGCGGCGCCTCGGGATCCTGGGCCTGCCCACTGCCTTGGGTAGCCGGAACGAACAGCGCCGACTCGTTGAACTGGCGGTCGAACTGGCCCAGGTAGTTGAAGGTGACGCGCGGCGTAGCCAGGTTCGACAGGGCTTCGCGGGCGTCAGGCGTCCCGAGATAGCGCAGCAGGCCGTAGCTGACGCCCTTGTGCGGTACGGCGCGCAGTTGCTCTTTTACCGATTTGATTGCAGCCGACAGCTCGCCATCGGCTTGCAGGCGTACTGGGAACAGGCTGGTGAACCAGCCGACAGTGCGGCTCAGGTCAACCGTGTCGAACAGGTCTTCACGGCCATGGCCTTCCAGTTGGATCAGCGCGGCGGGCTGTTCGCTCCAGCGGCTGATGACACGCGCCAGGGCAGTCAGCAGCAGGTCGTTGACCTGGGTGCGGTAGGCCGCTGGCGCGTCTTGCAGCAGTTGACGGGTATGTTCGCTACTCAGGCGAATTTCGACTTTGCTGCCCAGGCGGTTTTGCAGGCCGCCCTGGGGGTTATCGCACGGCAGATCGACGCTCGTGGTCTGGGCCTGCCAGTACGGCAGTTGCTCGTCCAGCGTCAACGCATGGGCCTGCAATTGCTGCGCCCACAGTTGATAGGCGCTGGTCTTGGCCGGCAATGCGGCATTGCGGTAGACCTGTTGCAGGTCTTCGAGCAGGATGCGCCACGATACGCCGTCTACCGCCAGGTGATGCACCACCAACAGCAAGCGTTGGGAGCCGTCGGCCATCGCCACCAGGGCAGCACGCAACAACGGGCCCTGTTCAAGATCAAGACTGCGCTGGGCTTCGTCGCAGAGTGCGGCCAACTCAGCGTCGTCAGCGACTTGGGTTTGCCACACTTCAGCCGTTGTCACGGGCTCGGCATGGGTTTGCCGCCACCCGTCAGCCTGTTGCACAAACCGCAGGCGCAGGGCGTCGTGGTGGTTGATCAGTTGGGTCAAAGCCGCTTCAAGCCGTGCAGGTTCCAGGGTTTCCCGTGGCGTCAGCAGCAGCGACTGGTTCCAATGCTGACGCACTGGAATCGCCTGCTCGAAAAAGCTCTGTTGCACGGGCGTGAGAATGACTTCGCCGGTGACTGGCCCTTGGTCGATGATAGCCGCTTGCTCGCGGGTCGCGACCAGCGCCAGGGTGCGCACACTCTGGTACTGGAACAGGTCCCTTGGACTGAGGCGAATCCCCGCCTGGCGCGCACGGCTGACCACCTGGATGGAGATGATCGAATCGCCGCCCAGCTCGAAAAAGTTGTCTTCCAGGCCGATCTGCTCGACGCCCAGTACGTCACTCCAGATAGTCGCCAGTGTTTTTTGCAGGTCGTTTTCCGGTGCGACATAAGCCTGTTGTGGTGCAGCATCCGGCACCGGCAAGGCCTTGCGGTCGAGCTTGCCGTTGGCGGTCACCGGCAGCTTGGCCAAGTACATTATATGAGTGGGTACCATGTACTCCGGCAGGCTGCTCAGCAGCCAGGCCTTGAGATCGACCGGCGCCTGGTCTTCCAGCACCAGGTAGGCCACCAATTGCTTGCCGCCCTGCACCAGCACCACCGCCTCGCGCACCGAGGGGTGTTGCATCAGGCGCGTCTCGATTTCACCCAGCTCGATACGTAGGCCACGCAGCTTGACCTGATGGTCGAGGCGGCCGAGGTATTCGATGACGCCATTGGCGCGCTGACGCACGCGGTCGCCCGTGCGGTACAGACGCGTGCCGTCACCGAAAGGACTGGGCACAAAACGTTCGGCAGTAAGTGCCGGACGTCGATGATAACTACGAGCCAGGCCAGTGCCGCCCAGGTACAGCTCGCCGCTGACGCCAGCGGGAACCGGGTTGAGCTGGGCATCGAGCACGTAGGTGTCGAGGTTAGCGATGGGGCGGCCGATGGGCACGCTGTCGGCGCCTTCGTCGACGCAGGTCCAATGGGTGACGTCGATGGCGGCTTCGGTTGGGCCGTACAGGTTGAACAGACCGGCTTGGGGCAACTTGGCAAACACTTGCAATTGCGCATCCAGCGGCAAGGCTTCGCCACTGCAGACGATGCGGCGCAGGCTCGTGCAAGCCTGCACGCCCGACTCATGGATAAACGCCTGGAGCATCGACGGCACAAAGTGCAACGTGGTGATGCCGTGCTGCACAATCGTCTCGATCAGGCGTGCCGGTTCGCGATGCTCGCCGGGCGCTGCTACCACCAGGCGTGCGCCGGTCATCAGCGGCCAGAAGAACTCCCACACCGACACATCGAAGCTGAACGGGGTTTTTTGCAGGACCGCATCGCTGGCGTCCAGGCCATAGGCTTGCTGCATCCAGCACAGGCGGTTGACCAGCGCACGATGGCTGTTGCCGGCGCCCTTGGGCTTGCCGGTGGAGCCGGAGGTGTAGATCACGTAGGCCAGGTTCAGCGCGTGAAGGGTGACGTTTGCCGAGTCGGTGCTGTAGCCATCGAGCCAGTTGGCGGGCTGGTCCAGGGCAATCACCTGGATGCCTTCGACAGGCAACAACGGCAACAGACTGTGTTGACTGAGCAACAACCGAATGCCGCTGTCTTCGATCATGTAGGCCAGGCGTTCCTGGGGATACTCAGGGTCCAACGGGACGTAGGCGCCACCTGCCTTGAGGATAGCCAGCAGGCCGACCACCATTTCAATCGAGCGCTCAACGCAGATCCCGACCAGAACGTCCGGACCTACGCCCTTCTCGCGCAAGGCATGGGCCAGCTGGTTGGCGCGAGCATCAAGCTGGGCATAGGTCAGCGTTGTGGCGCCGAACACCAGCGCTGGCGCGTCGGGCGTGGCCTGTACCTGGTCTTCGATCAGGTGATGGATGCCGCGCTCGATCGGGTACGCCTCGGCGGTCTGGTTCCAGCTGTGGACCAGCACTTGCTGCTCATCCGCATCCAGCATCGGCAACTCACCGATGCGCTGCGCACCGTCGGCCACCATGGCCTGCAACAGACGGATCCAATGCCCAGCCATGCGCTCGATGGACGCCGCGTCGAACAGGTCATTGGCGTAGGTCAACGCGGCGTGCAGGGTGCCGGATTTTTCATAGGTGTCGAGGGTCAGGTCGAACTGAGTGGTGCGGCCTTGCCACTCCACCAGCGCCAGTTCCAGGCCGGAGGCCGTGCTGACGCCCGCAATGTCGGCCACCACCGGCTGGTGGTTGTACATGACCTGGAACAACGGCGTATGGCTGAGGCTGCGCTCTACCTTGAGGGCTTCCACCAGGCGCTCGAACGGCAATTCCTGATGGGCCTGGGCGCCCAGTGCGTGCTCCTTGATGCTTTGCAGTAATTCGGTGACAAGGGTTTGCCCGGTCAGCTCGGTGCGTAGCACTTGGGTATTGACGAAAAAGCCGATCAGCCCTTCGACTTCAGTACGGTTGCGGTTGGCGATTGGCACGCCGACACGGATATCGCCCTGCCCGGTATAGCGATGCAGCAGCACGTTGAACGCACCGAGCAAGAGCATGAACAAGGTAACGTTGTGCTTTTGTGCGCAGCTACGCAGTTGTGCGGTCAGCGTGGGTTCGATCGCGAAATTATGGCGCGTGCCCTGGTAGCTCGGCATGGCCGGACGTGGGCGATCCGCGGGCAGTTCCAGCACCGGGTGCTCATCGCCCAGGCGCGCTTGCCAGTACTCCAATTGTCGAGCCTGCTCACCCGCTTCCAACCAGCGACGTTGCCACAGGGCGTAGTCGCTGTACTGGATCGGCAAGGCCGGCAGTTGCGGCGTTTCATTGCGCTCATGGGCGTCGTAGCAGCGGATGAACTCCTCGATCAGCACGTTCATCGACCAACCGTCGGAGACGATGTGATGCAGGGTCAGCAGCAACACGTGTTCCTGCGTGTCGAGCGTGAGCAATTGCACGCGCAGCAACGGGCCGCTTTCCAGATCGAACGGCAGCAGCGATTGACGGGGCGCGGAGTCGTTGACGGCTTGTTCGCGCTCAGCAGGAGACAGGTGGCTCAGGTCGAGTTGTTCGACGGCCAACGGCGTTGCAGTCGCCACTTGCAACAGGCGCTCATCGGCCTGTTGCTGGAACACGGTGCGCAGGGTTTCGTGGCGCGCGACCAGGCTCGCAAATGCTTGCTCCATCGCTTCCAGGTTCAACCTGCCTTTGAGGCGTACAGCGCCCGGCAGGTTGTAGGCGCCACTGGCCGGGTCCAATTGCCACAGAAACCACATGCGCTGCTGCGCGTAGGACAGCGCCTGGCGATCCTCCGCCTCCACCCCTGCCGGAATCGGAAACCGGGAAAAATCCACCCCTTCTTTCTGCAAGGCCTGCAGGAACAATTGGCGTTTTTCCAGGGGCAACCCGATAAACCGGCGAGCAAGTTTCAAGGAGTCTTCAGCATTCATTTCTTGGAGTCCGGAACAATAGGCGGGAAGCACAAAGGCACGTCGTCCCTATAAAACGAACCGGACAGGGAAAAATTAGCGGGGAGTGGAAGGCGTGGAGCGAGGTGTCATCAAGGGTTACATCAATCTCAGCAGAGACACCCGAACCCGAGCTAGCATTGACGAACACCACTTTTTGCAACTACATTTAGTTACACTCAGGGAGCGCCGTGTCCAAAAATGAACAGCTGCTCGCCAAACGGCTCAATGAGCACATGGCATTTACCTGGCCTGAGCTCGTAACGCTGCTGCGACGACTGGGCTACACACAGATTGAAGGGGCTGGAAGCCGGGTCAAATTCGACATCGGCGACCCCAGTGCAATGATCACCTTGCACAAGCCTCACCCTGGCAACGAACTGAAACACTACATTCGGCGCCAGATCATCGAACAGTTGAAATCAGGAGAACTGATTCAGTGAACAACCAACTGAAACACAAGGGCTACATCGGCTCCATCGAAGCCAGCGTCGAAGACAACTGCCTGTTCGGCAAGATTCTGTTCATCAAGGCGTTGGTGAGCTATGAAGGGAAAACCGTCGCTGAACTGGACGCTGCATTTCGTGAGGCGGTGGATGACTACCTCGCCACTTGCCAGACCCTCGGGCAGACCCCGGAGAAGCCCTGCAAGGGTTCCTTCAATGTCCGGGTCGGCCATGACTTGCACTTGGCGGCAGCCCTGGCGGCAACCCGCAAAAAAGTGACCCTCAATGACCTGACACGCCAGGCCTTGAATGAGTTTTTACAGCATCATGGCAATGATGCATGCCCTGCGGTTAGCTGATTAACCCAACCGCCGATAACCCAACACTGCCGCCCCCAGCACCACCGCCCCCGCCGCCAACGCCACGTAGAACCCGCTGGTGGCGCCTAAGTGGTCAATCATCCAGCCGGAACTGGCAGCGCCAATGGCCACGCCGATGCTGAGGCCGGTGATCAGCCAGGTCATGCCTTCGGTCAAGCGGCTGGCGGGTACGATCTGCTCCACCAAGGCCATGGATACAATGAGCGTTGGAGCGAAGAACAGCCCGGAGATAAAGATGGCCACCGCAAGTCCCGGAATGTTGGTTACCAACAGCAACGGCAAGGTGGTCAGCGCCGTAGCCATGCCACAGAACAGGAACTGCCGGGGCAATGATGCCTTGAGTTTCAGGGTGCCGAACGCCAGCCCTGCCAGGCATGAGCCGATGGCGTACACCGACAGTACGATGCTCGCCGCCGCCGGCTGGCCCTGATGCTGGGCAAAGGCGACGCTGACCACATCCACCACGCCGACAATCACGCCCATGGCCAGCAACAGGATCATCAGGATCAGCACCGAGGGTGAAGCAATCAGCCAGCGGCCGTGGTGGCCCTGATGCGCATGCACGGGTGGTTCGGTGTCACGCTGCAACACAAAGGTGGTAACACCCAGCGCCAGCAACAACGCGGCGACCAAAGGCCCCGCCTCCGGAAACAGCACCACGCTCAACCCCACCGAAATCGGTGGCCCGATGATGAAGCACACTTCGTCCAGTACCGACTCCAGGGCAAACGCGGTCTGCAGCTTGGGTTGGCCCCGATACAGCTCGGTCCAGCGCGCCCGCACCATGGCCGACATGTTGGGCATGCAACCCGCCAGAGCGGCAAACAGGAAGAGCAGCCAGTTCGGTGCTTGCAGACGGGTACACAGCAGCAACATCAACAACGCCCCGCCGCCCATCAATGCGGCAATCGGCAGCACTCGGCCCTGACTGTATTGGTCCACCAGCCGCGACACCTGCGGCGCACAAAACGCCGTGGCCAAGGCAAAGACCGCTGCGACCGAGCCCGCCAGGCCATAGCCGCCATGCACCTGCGAGAGCATGGTGATCAAACCGATCCCCGTCATCGATACCGGCATGCGCGCCAGCATGCCCGCCAGCACAAAAGCCCGGGCGCCAGGGACCTGGAACAACTCGGCGTAAGGGTTTGCCATCCTGCTCGACCTCTTCATGAATGCCCCGAAACTTGCTATCCGCAAGAATCGAGGCAAAATACATACGGTGCGTATGTGATAAATCATGCTTAACATACGCAGCGTATGTCAATCTTTCCCTTGTCGATTGTGAGCCCTACCATGAGCCGAGCCCGTGCCGAAATGATCGAAGACACCCGCGCCCGGCTGATTGCCAGCGCGCGCCAGGCCTTTGCGACACAAGGTTACGCGAATACATCGATGGACGACTTCACCGCCCGTGCCGGCCTGACCCGAGGGGCGCTGTACCATCACTTTGGGGACAAGAAAGGTCTGCTGGCCGCCGTGGTTGCCCAACTCGACAGCGAGATGGACGCGCGTTTACAGCGCATCTCAGATGAAGCTTCAGACCTCTGGAGCGGCTTTTGCGAACGTTGCCGTGCCTACTTGCGCATGGCACAGGATGACGAAATCCAACGCATCGTATTGCAGGATGCGCCGGCCGTGCTGGGTGACACGGGCTCCCAGCAACACTGCGTGGAGTCATTGCGCCAACTGATTGAGGCGTTGATGCAGGCTGGAGCCGTCCCCCACGTCCCGAGCCTTGCGCTGGCGCAACTGATCAACGGCAGCCTGGTCAGCACTGCCCTGTGGATCGCCCGGGATGAACACCCGGACGAGCGACTCGAACAGGGCCTGTTAGGTCTTGAACTGCTGCTGCGCGGCCTGAGCCTCACACCAACCGCTTGATCTGCTTGTGTCGCCACACCAACCGGTAATACGCGGTCTGCAAGGCCAGCATGGCCAGGTAGGTCACCGGGAACGCCATCCACACGCCTTCCAGGCCAAAATGCGCGTTGAACAGGTAAGCCATCGGCAGCTCCACGCACAGCACGCAGAAAATCGAAATCACCACCGGCATCAGCACCACACCGCTGGCCCGCATGATCCCGCCCACCACCGCCTGGAAGCCAAACACCAGGATGCTCCACAGCATGATGTGCAGCAGGTGCTCAGCGTTGACCCGTGCCGCATCGTCGGTAATGAACAACCCGAGCAACCAGTGGGACAACACATAACCCAATACAATCAGGCCACCGGTGAGACACAGGTTGATCAACAACCCCGTGCGCAGAATCGGCCCGATACGCTCCAACCGCCCGGCACCAATCGCCTGGGCACCCAGGATCGAGGCGGTGATGGCAATCGACAAGGCCGGGAACTGCACGTAGTTAACGATTTGTGTCACCGCGCCATACGCCGCCGTGGCCTGGGAGCCGTGGCCGTTGACCAGGGCAAGGATGACCAATTCCGACAGCGACAGCACCACCATCTGTAGGCCGGTCGGCAAGCCGATGCGCAAGACCTTGCCGAGAATCACGCGGTCCAGGCGCAAGGCCGTAAGCAACTCACGATCCGGCGCCATCACATGGTGCTTGTGGCGCAGGCGCAAGATCAAAAACAGCATGGCCAAGGCATTACCTACCAGCCCGGCATACACCGCGCTCTGGATGCCCATGGGCGGCAGGCCGATCCAGCCGCCAATCAGTGCAGGGGTCAGCAACAGGCCGACCAGGGTCGACACCATCAACGCCAGCAACGGCGAGATCGTGTCGCTGACGCCGCGCAGCAACTGGGTGTAAAGGATGAACACCAGCAACAACGGCATGATCAGCATCATCTTCTGCGCATAGCCGACGGCATCGTCCAGCACATCAACCGGCGTGCCTAATGCCTGCAACGCCGGACGTGCAAACAGACTGCCCAGCACCGCTGCGATCACACCCACCAGCGCGCCCAGCGTCAAGGTTGCTCCGGTAATCACCTTGACCATCCCCGTTTCCTGCGCCCCCCAGGCTTGGCCGATCAACACTGAGGCACCCGCCCCCAGGCCGATCACCAAGGCAATGAAGAAAAACACGATGGGGAACATGCCCGACACCGCCGCCAACGCTTGGGTGCCGAGCATTTGCCCGACATAGATGCCGTTGAGGGTGCCGGAAAAACTTTGCAGGAAGTTAGACAGCACCATCGGTGCCAGAAAGATCAGGTAGATCTGCCACAACGGCCGTTGTTGAGTGACGTCCATGAAGGTAGGGATCCAGGAAGGGTGATCAGACAGGGAACGCGTTGCGCGACAACCAGGCCAGGTACGTTTGCACGTCCAGCGGCCAGTGCGCGATCTTGCGGGAGAAGTCCACCGCATCAAAGGCAAACAACGCCCGTGAAGCCTCTTCGAAACCGGGCAGGTCACCGCCGATAGCGCTCATGAAGCGATACCCGGCTTCCTTGGCCTGGCGTATCTGATCACGGGAAGCATGAGCCGCGCGAGCCTCATCCACCAGCCGGCGCAACGCCGCCGAGGCACCGCCGCGTTGCTGGCCCAGCCATTCCCAGTGGCGCGGTAATAACGTGACCTCCCGTGCGACCACCCCCAGTTTCGGACGCCCGACCGAGGGCGTAGCGGGAGGCTCGTCCGTGACTTCGGCCTGGACCGGTTGTTCAGGCGCATAGCCTGCGGGCCAGGGGAAGTCGACTTGGAGCCCGGTGGCGTCATCGAATACCAGAAAGCTGCCCGCTGGATGATCAAGACTGGCGAGCGCATCGGCGACATCAGCGTAGGAACCCGCTGCCACACGCTGGTGGCCAACAAAGGCCGTACACATAGGAAGGTTTTGCGTAGGCATAGTTATTACCCGGATATTAATATTTTTACCCGGATCATATTAGCCAAAGTTTTATGACATGCAAGGCGATATTGTGGTGAAACTTCCAACTGCCTGCCGCTGAGCGGCAAAATACATCGGATGACGTGTCAATCCAGGTTTTATTCCATCAATTCGCTCGATGACAGGGTCAGCAATTTCTGATTGGACGCGTGACAGGCGGGTCGATAGATTCCCCCGCGAAGATAGCTATTAGCCATCACCTCTCAACTCCCTGAATATCGAGCTTTCCATGAAAAAACCTGTCTCGTTGGCGATGCGTATCGGACTGGGCTTTGCGTCCACCCTGTCGTTGCTGGTGCTGATCACCGCCGTCGGTATCCAGCGCGTGGGTTTTATCGACAGCACCCTCAAGGAAGTGTCCGAAAAAGCTGCTGTGGTGCAGCGCTATGCGATCAATTTCCGTGGCAGCGTGCACAACCGCGCCATCGCCATCCGCGATGCCGTATTGGTCAAGGATGAACCGTCGCTCAACCGCCACCTGGCCGAGATCGACCAGCTCAAGCGCGATTACCAGGACTCTGCGGTGATGATGGATCGCCTGTTCGCCAACGCCGCCGCCAGCACCGAGGAATCCCGTCTTTTGGCTGATATCAAGGCCATCGAGACCCAGGCCCTGGCCTCCACCGAACGGGTGATCAGCCTGCGTCGCGGCAATGACATCGCCGGCGCCCAGGACTTGCTGCTGGCCCAGTCGTCGGCTCACTACACCGAATGGCTCAAACGCGTGAATGCCCTGATCGACTTCGAAGAAGCCCAGATCAAGCAACGCCTGGACACGGTGCAAGCCGCCGCCAGTAACTTTGCCGTGCTGATGCTGCTGGCCAGCGCCGTCGCGATCCTCTTGAGCGTGCTGGTGTCCCTGTTGATCATCCGCAAGGTCAAGGCCACTCTTGGCGCCGAGCCGGAGGAAGTCGCCGAGGCGATCCGTCGCCTGGCTAATGGCGACTTGAACCAGCCCATCGAAACCCGCTACCCCGACAGCGTGATGGGTATTTTGAAAAACGCCCTGGCGCGCCTGGGCGACACCATCACCGAAGTACGCTCGGCAGCCCAAGCCCTGCGTCACGCTTCGGTCACCCTGTTGTCCGTAGCCAGCGACAACCGTCAGCAGATCACCCTGCAAACCAGCGAAGCCCAGCATGTGGCGGCTGCGATCACGCAAATGGCGGCCTCGGTCAGTGAGGTCTCGGGCTACGCATCCGCTGCGTCCAAGGCGACCATTTTGGCGGACGCAGAAGTCGACAGTGGCCACCGCCTGGTCGGCGAAGTGACCGTGGCTATCGAGGAGCTCGCAACCATCCTCGACCAGGCCACCAGCCGGGTCAACCAAGTGTCCAGCGACAGTGAAAGCATCGAAACCGTGATCGAAGTGATCAACGCCATCGCTGCCCAAACCAACCTGCTGGCACTCAACGCGGCCATCGAAGCCGCGCGGGCCGGTGAACATGGCCGTGGTTTTGCGGTGGTGGCCGATGAAGTGCGCTCGCTGGCGACGCGCACCCAGGAATCGACCCAGGAGATCCGCGACATGATCGGCAAGCTGCAAAACGGCACCCAGGACGCCGCCGATATCATGCAACGCAGCCGCAGCCTGGCCCAGGTCACCGTGGCGCAGACCCGCGACTCACAGGTGGCCCTGGGCAAGATCAGCCAGGAAGTGGGAGCGATCAATGCGATGAACGCGCAGATCGCCAGTGCTTCAGTGCAGCAAAGCGCGGCGGCGGAAGAAGTTGCGCAGAATGTCACACGCATCCATAGCTCCACCGTGCAATCGGCGGCGGGCTCGGAGCAGGTGGAGCATTCCAATCACGAACTGGCGGAGCTGGCAGATCGCTTGAGTACCAAGGTGGCGTTTTTCAACGTGGCCTAACGTTTGTCGCGCTTCATCTGCATGGTCAGGGTAAAACGATCTGCGGGGTAGACCGTTTCCGACACCGCGATCACCCCGCCAGCCTCATCACGATACTGGCGGATGATATTGAGCCCCAACGCGCCGCCCTGCGCCTTGAGGCTGGCGGCCAACTCAGCTGACAGCTGCACCGGCCGCACCTGTTGGTCCACCACATCGATATGCCGCGAGAACGCCTTGCCGATCAACGCGGCGATCAGTTCATCCGGGTGCTTGCGCGCTTCGGGAATTACCTCGGCATAGGTCTGCTCGGCGTACACATCGGTCCAGCACAACGGTGCGTTGCCGGCGCTGGCATCGACCTTGATGCTCGACACGCAGAAGTAATGCCCGCCCGGTTCCAGCCCTAGGCGCCGCGCCAGCGCGATATCAGCGACGAACTCGCGAACGTCCTGGATATCGCGGATATGGGTTTCGGCCACCTGCACCAGGTCGGCCACCGACGCCATCGCCTGGGAATACCCGCCCTGGGGTGAGGCCGCTTCGACCCTCGTCCCCACGCGCTTGCGCCGCGAGACCATGCCCTGCCCCTGCAACTGATCGATGGCCGCGCGCACGGTGTGCCGGCTCACCGCGTACAGCGAGCAGAGTTCGAATTCGGTCGGCAACAACGACCCCACCGGGTAATGGCCGCTGCCAATCTGATCGATCAAGTCCTTGGCAACCGCCGCATAACGCCTCTGGCTCACGCTTTCCATTTTTACCCTCGTTGTCGAGTTGACAGTGTATCAGCACAGGCGTAATCATATTGTACGGACATATTAAATATGTATGGTTTAAAAATAACAATTAGGATTTTCCCATGTCGAGCACCGTTTTTGATTCCGCCCTGTTCCGCGACATGTTCGGCACCGCCGAAATGCGCGGTGTGTTTTCCGATAAAGCCCTGATCGAACGCAACATCGAAGTGGAAGTCGCCCTGGCCCGCGCCGAAGCCCGTTTCGGCGTGATCCCAAGCGAGGCCGCCGAGCAGATCGCCGCGCTGTCGAAATACGAGGCCCTGGACCTGGCGCTGATGCAACACGAGACCGAGATCGTCGGTTACCCGATCCTGCCGTTGGTGGAGCAACTGTCGAAGATCTGCGGTGAAGCCGGCCGCTATGTGCACTGGGGCGCCACCACCCAAGACATCATGGACACCGCCGTGGTCCTGCAGGTCCGCGCTGCGCTGGCCATCGTCGAGCGTGATATCCAGGCCGTACGCGGCTTGCTCGCCGGCCTGGCCGAGCGCTATCGCGACACACCGATGGCGGGCCGCACCCACTTGCAACACGCGCTGCCGATCACCTTCGGCTACAAGTGCGCGGTGTGGTTGAGCATGTTCGATCGCCACGCCGAGCGCCTGGTGGAGCTGCGTCCACGCGTCGAAATCGGCCAGTTCGCCGGGGCCGCCGGCACCCTCGCCTCCCTCGGCGACAAGGGCCTGGAAGTACAGGAAGCCCTGATGGCCGAACTGGGCCTGGGCGTGCCGCAAGCCACCTGGCACGTAGCCCGCGATGGCCTCGCCGAAACCCTGAATTTCCTCGGCCTGGTCACCGGCTCCCTGGGCAAGATTGCCCTCGACATCATGATGATGATGACCAGCGAACTGGGTGAAGTGTACGAACCTTTCGTAAAAGGCCGTGGCGCCAGCAGCACCATGCCGCAGAAGCGCAACCCGATTTCCTGCGAGCTGATGTACGCCGCCGCCAAGGGCGTGCGCCAACACGCCGGGCTGATGCTCGATGCGATGATCCAGGACTTCGAACGCTCCACCGGCCCGTGGCAGGCGGAGTGGATCGCTATCCCCGAAGCCTTCGCCCTCAGCGCCGCGTCCCTCGGCCAGGCGTCCTTCATGCTCGCCGGCCTGGAAGTGCGCCCCGAACGCATGCGCAAGAACCTCGACATGACCCAGGGCCTGATCGTCGCCGAAGCCGTGATGATGGGCCTCGCCCCGGCCCTCGGTCGCCAGGTCGCCCACGATGTGGTCTACGCCGCATGCCGCATGGCCAATGACCAGGGCACCAGCCTGCTCGACGCCCTGCTCGCCCAGGGCGAAGCCACCGCGCAACTGGACCTGGCCGAACTGCAACGCCTGACCGACCCGGCCAACTACCTGGGACTCGCGCCACAGATGGTCGATATCGCGCTGGCGCGCCCAGGCTCAGTCAAACGCTGATCTTTCGGGCACATCGGTTTTTTGTAGTGAGCGGGCTTGCCCCGCGCGAGGCAAGCTCGCTCACCACAAAAGCCAGGCTCCTGACACATCGCTCAAACACAGCCAATAACAACAATGAGATCACAGACATGTCATCCACCCCCGCAAAAAAACCGCTCTACAAGGACCTGACTTTCCAGGTCGTCGCCGCCATGTTCCTCGGGATCGCCTTCGGCTTTCTCGCCCCGGAGCTGGCCGCCAGTTTCAAGATCCTCGGCGATATCTTCCTCAAGCTGATCAAGACCGCCGTCGCGCCGCTGGTGTTTTTCACCGTGGTCCACGGCATCGCTTCGGCCGGTGATATCAAGCGCGTCGGCAAGGTCGGCCTGCGTGCGTTGATCTACTTTGAGGTGGTGTCCACCATCGCCCTGGCCATCGGCCTGCTGTGGGGCAACCTGTTGCAGATCGGCTCCGGCATGCACGACGCGCACCCTAGCAGTGCCGCCGCTGCCGCCGCCAGTGCTGCGGTTGCCAAGGGCCATGCGCCCGCGTCGACCATGGACTTCATCTACGGCATCTTCCCGGACAATTTCGTCGGTGCCTTCGCCGGTGGCCAACTGTTACAGGTGCTGGTGATCTCGGTGTTGTTCGGTTTCGCCCTGCTGGCCTTGAAGCCTGAGCGTCGTGAAGTGATTGAAGACGGCCTGAACCGCATCTCCGAATGCTTCTTCGAATTCATCAACCTGATCATGAAGTTCGCGCCCCTGGGGGCCTTCGGTTCGGTGGCGTATGCCGTGGGCAGCAATGGCACCGCGGTGCTGATGTCCCTGGCCAACCTGGTGTTGATGTTCTACGTCGGCATTGCGTTCTTTATCTTTGTGGTGCTGGGCGCGGTGTGCCGGTTGAGCGGCTTCAGCCTGTGGCGCTTCCTCACCTACATCAAGGATGAAATCTTCATCGTGCTCGGCACCGCGTCGTCGGAAAGCGCCCTGCCGCGCCTGCTGCAAAAGCTCGAAAAATTCGGCTGCTCCAAGCAGAGCGTCGGCCTGGTGTTGCCCACCGGCTACGCGTTCAACCTCGACGGTACATCGATCTACATGTCGCTGTGCGTGCTGTTTATCGCCAACGCCTACGGCGTGCCGCTGAGCTGGGAGCAACAGCTGGGCATCATCGCGATCATGCTGGTGACCTCCAAGGGCGCGGCGGCGGTGTCAGGTGGCAGCTTCGTGGTGTTTGCCGCGACCGTCACTGCTATCGGCGTACTGCCGGCGGAAGGTTTGGCGTTGCTGTTCGGTGTGTACCGCTTCATGTCCATGGCGATTGCCACCTGCAACACTATCGGCAACAGCGTGGCGACGGTGGTGGTGTCCAAGTGGTCTGGCGAGTTCTCCCAGCAGACCGCCCAGGATGAATATCAACGCGTGCTCGGCCGTGCTGCCGGCGCGGCACTTTAACGGAGCCTGGAGATGACTGCTCTGCGAATCGAACATGACGCATTCGGCCCGGTGTCGATCCCGGCTGACCGTTACTGGGGCGCACAGACCCAACGGGCACTGGAGGTGTTCGGCAGCAAACAGCCGTTCCCCGCCAGCCTGATCCGCGCCTTTGGCCAACAAAAACGCGCGTGTGCCCGCGCCAATGTACGGCTAGGCGCGCTTGCCCCGAGCCTGGCACACGCGATCGAACTGGCGGCGCAGGCCTTGGCCAACGGCGAGCTTGACCTGCACTTCCCGCTGTCGGTCTGGCAGACCGGCTCCGGCACCCAGACCAACATGAACGCCAACGAAGTCATCGCCAACCACGCCAACCTCGCGCTTGGCGGTGAACTGGGCAGCAAGTCGCCGGTGCATCCCAATGACCATGTGAACCGCTCACAGTCGTCCAACGACAGTTTCCCCACGGTGATGCACCTGACCACCGTGCTGGAACTGCGCGGTCGCCTGCTGCCTGCATTGGGCCATCTGCGTGATGGACTCAACGCCAAGGCAGACGCCTGGCAGGACGTGCTGAAAATCGGCCGCACCCACCTGATGGATGCGGTGCCGATGAGCCAGGGCCAGGCCTTTGGTGCGTTTGCCCAGCAGATCCAGCATGGCATCGCGCGAATCGAAGCCTGCCTGCCGCGCCTGCGCCTGCTGCCCCAGGGCGGCACGGCGGTGGGCACCGGGTTGAACACACCGGTCGGTTTTGACCTGGCGTTTTGCGAAGAAATCAGCCGACTCACCGGCGAACCCTTCGAAACCAACCCCTGCAAATTCGAAGGCATGGGCACCCACGATGCCCTGGTCGAAGCCTCCGGGGCGCTGAATGTACTGGCTGTTTCCTTGACCAAGATCGCCAATGATATCCGCCTGCTCGGTTCGGGTCCGCGTTGCGGCCTGGGTGAATTGATCGTGCCAGACGATGGTCTGACCTCCTCGATCATGCCCGGAAAACGCAACCCGACCATCGCCGAAGTACTGGTGCAGGCGGCGATGCAGGTAATGGGCAATCACACCACCATTACCCTGGCGGGCGCTTCCAGTACCTTCGAATTGAACGTGGCCAAGCCGGTGCTGATCCACAACCTGCTGCACTCGATCGAGGTCCTCACCGACTGCGTCAGCCTGTTCACCCACAAGCTGCTGAGCGGCCTGGAGCTGAACCGCCCACAGTTGGCGCGCAATGTGGAGCATTCGTTGTTGATGGCGACGGTACTGAACCCGCTGTTGGGTTACGACCGCGTGGCGCAGATCACCCGCAAGGCGGCGGATGAAGGCTTGTCACCCAAGGAGGCGGCGGTGCAGTTGGGGCTGATCAGCGCCGCAGAGTATGACCAACGGGTGCGGCCGGAAAGCATGATCAGCCCCGGCTGATCACAGGCTCAGCCAGCACGTTGACGCCCTGATCAGGCCGATACGCGCCCTTTGTCGAGGATAAAATCGATGTTATCCATGTCGAAGCGCTTGTCCTCGTAGCCTGGCCCGCCTTGGTTGTTGGTACCGATATCCAGCTCCCGCAAAAGCCCGGGACGGTTGAGAAGCTCAGCGGCAACGTGTCGTGCTTCGGGGCTGAACGTACGATTTGATGGCGTCTGACCAGCCGCTTCCTTCAACTCATTGACGTTGATGTATTGATCGTCTGCGCCAGCGGTAAATTGCCTGAAGTTATCTTTCACGCCTTGAATCAAGTCGTGGTTACTCATGTTTTTGTACTTGTCCGAGGAATAGGCCAGGTTTTCCCTGGAGAAGGCACCGTCGAACACACCCATGCTGCTCTGGTCGAGTTCCTTGAACACATCACCCCGCTCGAGCAGCTCATTCGCCAGATCTTTTTCGGCTTGGGTGACAGGCTGGCCATCCAGTTTGTAGCCACTGGCCACTGCATTCAGGGATTTGTCGGTGATCAACCCAGGGGAACTCGGGTCTTCAAATGAACTGAAACGGGCCTGTATCTTGTTGAGAAGCTGCTCCTTGCTGTCGTTCGCGTAAGGACGCTGGCCCGACGCAGACAGGGATGGCTGTTGCCAATCGGCCTGAGGTGAGTAATGGCTTTCCAGGCGCTGGCGCTGCATGCCGCCGCTGTACCGGCCTGGAAACTCACGCATGGGAGGTGCTTCTTGCTGCTCACTTTGATCAATGGTGCGCTCCACATCGCCCATGCTGATCAACCCATCTGTAGAACCTGCGTGGCCGATTGAATCCAGCATCGTGTTCAATTCGGGACGTTGGAGAATCTCCCTTGCCAAAAACGTCATCCGATCATTGAACGGATTACCGGTCAGCGGGCGATGGGCGACCTGCTGGAGGGTTTGCTGCGTCACAAACCCACTGTCAGCACTCTGGAAGTAATCGAAATTTTTCGCGAAATCCCGCGCAACCTCCGAGTTGGGTACGCGCCAGCCAGCGTTGGCAGAGGGCGCTCGGGGCTGCTCGCAAGGAGGACTGAACTCACCGCAAAAAGGGCTTTCCTGACGAAAGTTAATATAAGACATAGCAAAGGCCTCAGAGACTGAAATCGATAACTGCCCACCCGAATCGGCTGCGCGGCGGATCAACGTTCCATCTGTGGCCATGAGCAGAAAAACGGTTCCTGCGTGTATTAACGACGGCCATTCACCCGCAGTTGGCCGCCCTCTGAACTACCCACCAAAGGTCTGCGAAGGCCGGCGCAACGTCGGATCAAACGGATTGATCCTTGGACCAATCGCCGCCGCTTCGCGCTTGAGCAACTCCACCACCATCGGCAACCGGCTCGGCCCCAGCCGATCACTGATGGTCGCCACGCTCAACGCCGCCACCGCATGCCCGTCGCGATTGAGGATCGGCACCGCCAACCCCGCCATGCCTTCCAGCACCCCGGTATTACGCGCCGCGTAGCCCAGATTGCGCACGTTCTCCACTTCCGAGCGCAACAGCACTTCGTCATACAGGTGGAAGTCCTTGAGCCGTGGCAGGTTGTAGCGGATCACCGTCTCGCGCTCCTCCTCTGGCAAGAACGCCAGGATGGCCAGGCTGCCCTGCCCTACGCCCAACGCCACGCGCCCGCCGATGTCCCCGGTGAAGGTGCGGATAGGGTACGGGCCTTCGCTGCGGTCCAGGCAGACTGCGTCGAAGCCTGAGCGCGCGAGCAGGAACAGTGAATCACCCAATGACGCACTCAGGCGCAGCATGCTCGGTCGCACCAGGTCACGCAGATTGCCAGTCTTGCCCGCATTCGCCGCGAGAGCGAAGAACTCCAGGCTCAGGCGATAGCGCTTGCTGCGCGCGTCCTGCTCGACCATGCCTTCGTCCATCAGGCTGCGCAGCAAGCGGTGGGTGGTGGGTTGGGACAGGCCCACCTGTTGCGCGAGCTGAGTGACGCGTTCGCCACCCTCTGGCACGTCACCCAGGGTACGCAGCAGCGCGAACAGCCGAGACACCCCACCGGAGCCAACTTCTCTGGCGCTGTCATTTCGACCAGTGGAATCCATAACAACCTATCTCTTAGTAAATTCCGGTGAGTGAATAAATATGAAAATAGTAGTCCGTTCAGTGAAACTCCATCTTCCGCCCATCCTAGTCTTCGTCCTAATCTGCGTCCACAGGGGCGACATGAACAACTAACGGCAGCCGACTCAAGATCGAGCGCCAACGCACCGGCAACACTTCATTCGCATCTGCCCAAAACAAAAAAGCGCGTTTCGACGCGACTCAAAAAGGTGGAACGCAGACATGGCATTTCTCCAACTCAACGCCTTGAGCAAACGCTACGGCGCCGTCGATGCAGTGGTCGCCACCGACCTTGCGGTGGAAAAAGGCGAGTTCGTATCGCTGCTCGGCCCTTCGGGCTGCGGCAAGACCACCACCCTGCAAATGATCGCCGGCTTCGTTGATGTGAGCGGCGGGCAGATCCTGCTCGACGGCCGCGACATCACTTATGCCAAGCCCGCCAGCCGTGGCCTGGGCGTGGTGTTCCAGAGCTACGCGCTGTTCCCGCACATGACCGTGCGCGACAACGTTGCCTTCGGCCTGAAGATGCGCAAAGTGCCGGCGGCGCAGATCGCCAGCAAGGTCAAGACCGTATTGGAACTGGTGCGTCTGGCGCCCCACGCTGACCGTTACCCACGCGAGTTGTCCGGCGGCCAACGCCAACGTGTGGCCCTGGCCCGTGCCCTGGTGATCGAGCCGCCGGTGTTGCTGCTGGATGAACCGCTGTCCAACCTCGACGCCAACCTGCGCGAAGAAATGCAGTTCGAAATCCGCCGCATCCAGTGCGCCGTGGGCATCACCACCTTGATGGTCACCCACGACCAGGCTGAGGCGCTGTCCATCAGCGACCGCGTGGTGGTGATGCAGGCCGGGCGTGTGACCCAGATCGACGCGCCGTACAAGCTCTACGAACACCCGCGCACGCGCTTCATCTCGGACTTCGTCGGCAAGGCCAACCTGTTGCCGGGCGACTACGATCAGTTGGGCGCTCCACAGGTCCGCCACGAAAGCGGTAACGGCGAACTGACCCTGAGCCTGCGCCCGGAAAAGATCCAACTGGTGGACGCCGGCACCGGCCGACTGCAAGGCAAGGTGCTCGACAGCTACTTTTTCGGCAGCCAATGGCTGTATCGCATCCACACCCAGCTTGGCGAAATCACCGTAGTGCGCAGCAACGACGGCAGCGCGCCCCTCGGTTGCGGAGCAGCGGTGGGCCTGGACTGGCAAGCCAGCCTGCTGCGCGTATTGGCGGCGGATGAGGTGCGCGCATGAGCCGGGGCTATCTGTTGTCATTGCCCGCCCTGGTGCTGTTTGTCGGGCTGCTGATCCTGCCGTTGGGCCTGACGCTGGTGTTGTCGTTCAACGTGTTCGATTACCAGGTGGGCGTGAAGGGCGATGAGTGGACCCTGGCGCATTACCTGTCGCTGTTCAGCGATTCATACTTTTACGAAATCTTCTGGCGCACTTTCTGGATCAGCGCCTTGGTCACCCTGCTCTGCGTGGTGATCGGCGTACCTGAGGCTTACATCCTCAGCCGCATGGGCACCCCGTGGCGCTCGATCTTCCTGATCCTGATCCTCACGCCGCTGCTGATCTCGGTGGTGGTGCGCGCCTTTGGCTGGAGCCTGCTGCTCGGCGCGGACGGGCTGGTGAACCAAGTCATTCAATTCCTCGGTGGCCGACCGGTGAAGCTGTTGTACACGCCGTTCGCGGTGATCATCGCCCTGGTGCACGTGATGCTGCCGTTCATGATCATCCCGGTGTGGACCTCCCTGCAGAAGCTCGACCCGTCGGCAGAACAAGCTGCGTTGTCCCTCGGCGCCAGCCAGACCACGGTGATGCGCAAGATCGTGTTGCCGCAGGTGATGCCCGGTGTGCTGTCCGGCACGCTGATCGTGTTCGGCCTGGCCGCCAGCTCCTTTGCGATCCCCGGCCTGCTCGGCGGACGCCGCCTGAAAATGGTCGCCACCGTGGTGTACGACCAGTACCTCTCGGAACTCAACTGGCCCATGGGCGCGACCATCGCGGTGGTGCTGCTGTTGGTCAATCTGCTGATCATGCTGAGCTGGAACCGCATGGTCGAAGGCCGCTACAAAAAGTCCCTGGGGGTTTAAGCGCATGTCCAGAAACGGTCCTTTGGCCCTCGGCTTTCACACGCTGGTGGTGCTGTTCATGATGGCGCCGCTGGTGGTGGTGTGCCTGGTGGCCTTCACCCCGGAAAACACCTTGAGCCTGCCTACATCGGGCTTCTCGCTGCGCTGGTTCCGTGCGGTGTTCGAGCGTGCGGATTTTATCCAGGCGTTCTACAACAGCTTGATTTTGGCGTTTACCGCCGCGAGCCTGGCGACCTTGATTGCGGTGCCTGCCGCCTTGGCGATCAGTCGCTATCAGTTCCCGGGGCGTAATTTTTTCAGTGCGTTGTTCTTGTCGCCGATCATCATTCCGCACCTGGTGCTTGGCGTGGCGATGTTGCGCCTGTTCGCACTAATGGGCGTGAACGGCAGCTTCACCTGGTTGATGCTCGCGCACGTGGTGATCATCACGCCGTATGTGCTGCGCCTGGTGTTGGCCGCCGCGATTGGGATTGATCGTAGTGCCGAGCAGGCCGCGGAGTCCTTGGGCGCCAGCCGCTTCACGCTGTTCCGCCAGATCACCCTGCCGATGATCTTGCCCGGTGTAGCTGGCGGCTGGTTGCTGGCGTTCATCAACAGTTTCGATGAGGTGACGTTGTCGATCTTCGTCAGCTCGCCGGCGACCCAGACCCTACCGGTGCGCATGTACGTGTATGCCACCGAGTCCATCGACCCGATGATGGCGGCGGTCTCGGCGCTGGTGATTGCACTCACGGCCGCCACCATGATTTTGCTGGACCGGGTCTATGGCCTGGACCGTGTGCTGGTGGGGAAACACTGATGGCTCTGTTCAAACGCCTGGCCGAAACCCAACGCCCTGCCCTCGCCTTCACGCTTGACGGGCAACCGGCCAGTGGCTTGCTCGGTGACACCTTGCTGACCGCCATGCTGACCTGCGCCGAACACCTGCGTGGCAGCGATTTCAGCGCCGAACCGCGGGCCGGTTTCTGCCTGATGGGCGCGTGCCAGGATTGCTGGGTGCGACTTGAAGACGGGCGCCGCGTACGCGCCTGTTCGACGCTATTGGAAGAAGGCCAGGCCATCCGCCGCGAACCGGGGCGCCAGTCATGAAGCCTGTGGTGATTGTGGGCGCAGGCCCGGCCGGGATCAGCGCGGCGCGCACGTTGCTCGACCATGGCATCAACCCTTGCCTGGTGGATGAAAGCCTGCGCGGTGGCGGGCAGATTTATCGACGCCAGCCACTGGGCTTCCAGCGCACCGCCAAGCAGCTTTACGGATTTGAAGCACGCAAGGCCGAGGCCGTGCACCGCACAATGGATGAGCTGGCACCGCTGATCGACTACCGCCCGGAAACCCTGGTGTGGAATGCCGAGGACGGGCGCCTGGATATGCTCAACAACGGCCGCGCCGAAAGCCTCGAGTACGCGCAACTCATCGTCGCCACAGGCGCCACCGATCGCATCCTGCCCGTGCCGGGTTGGACCCTGCCGGGCGTGTACAGCCTGGGCGCGGCGCAAATCGCGCTGAAGTACCAGGGCTGCGCCATCGGTGAGCGCGTGGCGTTTTGTGGCAGCGGGCCGTTGCTGTATCTGGTGGCTTACCAGTACGCCAAGGCCGGCGCCAAGGTGGTGGCAGTGCTCGACAGCGCACCGTTCAGTGCCCAATGCCGTGCATTGCCAGCGTTGCTCGGGCAACCGGCGACCTTGGCCAAAGGCGTGTATTACCGCGCCTGGTTGACGGCCCACGGGATTCCCGTACATCAGGGCGCCACGCTTGAACAGATCAACGGAGCGCAACGGGTCAGCGGCATTCAATGGGCTGATCAGACCCTGGGATGCGACGCCGTGGCCTTCGCTCATGCCCTGCGCAGCGAAACGCAACTGGCGGATTTGCTCGGTTGCGAATTCGCCTGGAACGCGTTGAATCGGGCGTGGCTGCCACAACGGGACAGTGCCGGACGCAGCAGCGTCAACGGCGTGTACCTGGCGGGCGATGGGGCTGGGATCATGGGTGCGGACGCCGCACAAATGGCGGGTGAACGTGCAGCGCTAGCCGTGCTCGGGGATTTGGGCGTGTCCATCGATCAGCGCCGCCCTGCTGTGCTGGAGCAACAATTGGCGACCATCCAACGCTTTCGTCATGGTTTGGAAACTGCGTTCCCGTTCCCAGAGAAGTGGGCGGCCGAAGCCGCCGATGCGTTGATCCTCTGCCGCTGCGAAGAAGTCAGCGTCGGCGACGTACGCGCGGTGGTGGATGAAGGCCACTGGGAGATCAATCGCGTCAAGGCCCACTGTCGCGTCGGCATGGGCCGCTGCCAAGGCCGGATGTGCGGGTTGGCGGCAGCGGAAATTGTCGCGGAGCGCAGTGGCCGGGCCATCGAAAACGTCGGCCGCTTGCGGGGCCAGGCACCGATCAAGCCGCTGCCGTTTGGCGTGGAGGTGCAGCCGTGATCGACGTCATTGTATTGGGCGGCGGGATCGTCGGCGCGTCGGCCGCACTGATGCTGGCGCAGAAAGGTCAGCGGGTGGCGCTGGTGGAACGGGACTTTTGCGGATCCCATTCCAGTGGCGTCAACTACGGCGGCGTGCGGCGCCAAGGCCGGCCATTGCACCAATTACCGCTGTCGCAGCGTGCCCACCAGCTGTGGGCAGACTTGCCGGGATTGATCGGTATCGACGGCGAGTACTTGCGTTCCGGTCATTTGAAGCTGGCGCGCAGTCATGCTGATTTCGCCGCGTTGCAGGCGTATGCCGAGCAGACACGGGGATTTGGCCTGGGTTTGCAGTTGCTGGATTACGCCGAGCTGCGCGCACGATTTCCCTGGGTCGGCGATATCGCCGTCGGTGCCTCGTTGTGTCCGGAAGACGGCCACGCCAACCCTCGCCTGGTGTCGCCCGCCTTTGCCCGCGCGGCGAAACGACACGGCGCGCAGGTTTATGAACAGTCGCCCGTCACACGTATCGAGCATGACGGCCAGCACTTCCAGGTGCACTGCGCCAACAGTCTGCATCTTCAAGCGCCGTGGCTGCTCAATTGCGCCGGGGCGTGGGCCGGGGCGGTGGCCGAACAGTTTGGCGAAGCGGTGCCGATGACCTCGGCACACCCGGCGATGCTGGTCACTGAGCCCTTGCCGATGGTGATGGACGTGAGCACCGGCGTTGAAGGCGGCGGGATCTATGCGCGACAGGTCGCCCGGGGCAATTGCATCCTCGGCGGTGGTCGCGGCTTTGCCCTAGGTCCGCAACAAGCACGACCAGGGCAAGCCGCGGTGCTGGAGATCCTGCGCAATGCCGGTGAGCTGTACCCGTTTCTCAAGGGTGCCCAGGCCATCCGCACCTGGAGTGGCACCGAAGGTTATCTACCCGATCACGAACCGGTAATCGGCCCCAGCAGCACCCAACCCGGCTTGCTCCACGGTTTCGGCTTTGCCGGTGCCGGGTTCCAGCTTGGTCCCGCCGTCGGTGAAGCCCTGGCAGAGATCGTCTGCACCGGTGCCAGCCGCCAACCTATCGAAGCGTTTTCCATCCGTCGTTTCCAAGCCTGAGAGGAAAAACATCCATGAACCCACGTATTGCGCTGTCCTGCTTGTCCCTCGCTCTACTCGCCTCAACGGTGCACGCCGCGCCCACGCTGTACCTGGGCATGAACGGCGGCACCATGGAACGGGTGTACGCCGACAAGGTGCTGCCCGCGTTCGAAAAGGCCAATAACGTCAAGGTGGTGATCGTGCCCGGCACCTCGTCGGACATCCTCGCCAAGGTCCAGGCCAACAAAGACAACCCGCAGATGCACGTGATGTTCCTCGACGACGGCATCATGTACCGCGCGATTTCCATGGGATTGTGCGACAAGCTGGCGCCCAGCCCGACCCTGGAGCAGATCCCCGCCAAGGCGAAGATCAAGGAACACGCCGTGGCCGTGACCCTCGGCGTCACCGGCCTGGGCTACAACGCCAAGATGTTCAAGGAGAAAGGTTGGGCCGCACCCACCTCGTGGATGGACCTGGCCGACCCGCGCTTCAAGGACAAAGTGGTGTTCCAGTCCCTGGCCTCCTCCACCTTCGGCCTGCATGGCTTCCTGATGTTCAACCGCCTCCAGGGCGGCGACGAAACCAACGTCGACCCCGGCTTCAAGGCCTGGCCAAAAACCGTCGGCCCCAACGTGCTGGAATACATCGCCAGCTCCGCGAAGATCTCCGAGATGGTGCAGACCGACGAAGCCGCAATCTTCCCACTGACGCCCACCCAGGTCGCCACCCAGAAACTGCTCGGCGTGCCCATGGAATATGCGCAACCCAAGGAAGGCGCGGTGGTGCTGAACGTGGCCGAATGCGTGATCGCGCGCAACGACCAGCCGGAACTGGCGCAGAAACTCGCCGCGTTTTTGCTGACCGCCCAAGCCCAGGCCCCGGCGTTGGAAGAAGGCGACCAGATCCCGTCTAACCCGACCACGCCAACCACCGACAAGACCCGCGCTCGGGTGGAAGCGATGCAGGGCTACTTGCAGACGGCAATTTCGATTGATTGGGACCAGGTCAACCAGGCGCGGCCGGAGTGGAATGCGCGGTGGAGTCGGTCGATCGAGCGGTAGAACTTCATAATCCTTCCCGGCGCCGAACGCGTTGACGCTGGGTACGGATTATCTTCGCGATTCGCTGGCGCTTTTGACGGAGTTTTACCCATTCAGCGCGGGCCTCTCGATAGCGTTTACTATTGATCAGCAGCAGAGCCAGCAGCGGGAACAATAGGCCCAGGACATAGAACACCTTGTGAGGGCGGTGTTCGATGGTCGGTAAAACACCCAACAGGCTAAACACCATCAGAACGACCGGGATCCATAGCCAGCTTGGGTAGCCACGCACGATCATGAAGTTGCAATGGCCAAGGAGACAGGCTGATCCGAGAGTAGATAAGAAGGAGTATTTCAGATTCAAGTCAGCAGGTAACGCATCGAAGTAACTGTCAAACATCATCGGAACACCAATCGCCAGCGCGAATATTTGAAACAAGTTTGCCGCAGCGAATACCGGAAAATAGCGCAGCAGGAAATGCCGAAGCTGCTCAAGGGTCATCAGAAGAATCATTCGTCAAATTCCTCGTACAGACCTACTGCGATTGTTCTCAGATTTCCAGACATTGCACTGCCTGCCACCGCACCTCCGACCGCGACGGTATCCTTGAGCTGAGCGAGCGTCGCATGTCGAAGCTGGGCCTGGGTATATCGCTTGGGAAAGTCACCAGAAAGCTGTTTCAGCTTAATAAGCTTGGCGCTCAAATGCGGGTGGTTGATGCTGAGCAATTCCTTCGTCAATTTTGCACGTTCCTGGCGATTCATCCTTCTGAGGACATCACGCCACGACCTCCCGGTCGAGGCTTTGGTTGCGCTTGCTAGCTTGACCGTGGTCAGGAACGAAGTACTTGCTCCTATGGATGGTCTGAAGTAGGCCGCTATTTTTCGACTGCTGAGCCATAGGTG